>JANPJN010000579.1:0-11439 GCA_031425515.1 Acidobacteriota bacterium
CAGGAGCGCGGGCATCCGATCGATCTGTTCCGCGTGCTCGAGCCGGCGTACCTCCGCGCCGCCGCGGATCTCTCTCGCACACGCGGCCTGCCCGTCCCGATCCCGAAGCTGTGCACGCTGGTCGTGGCCAGCGCCTTCGACGCGGCCATTCATGACGCCTACGGGAAGGCCTTCGGCTTCAGCACGTACGAGACCTACGGGCCGCGTTTCATGACCCGCGATCTCTCGCACGACCTGGGCGCCCGCTTTCGCGGAGAGTATCTGGACCGCTACGTGCCCGCCGCGCCGCGCGCCCTCACCCCGCTGTTCCATTCGGTGGGCGCCAGCGACGCGCTCGAGGCTGCCGAGGTCACCGCGCAAATGGACGACGGGCTGCCGAACACGCTCGAGGAGTGGATTCCACGCGATGGGCTCGTGCGTTTCAAGATCAAACTGAACGGCGGAAATCTCCCCGCCGACTTCCAGCGCGTCGTCCGCATCGACCGGGTCGTGAGCCGCGTGCAGGCCGCGCGGGCCGTGACGGACTGGAAGTACTCGCTCGACTTCAACGAGGGCTGCCCGGACGTGGAGTACCTCCTCGAGTTCCTGCGGCGGATCCAGGAAGCGACGCCGGGCGGTTTCGCGCGCATCCTGTACATCGAACAGCCGACCGCGCGCGACCTGCGGAGCCATCCCGCCAACGTGATGCACAAGGCGGCGCGCCTGTGTCCGATCGTGGCCGACGAGTCACTCACCGACCTCGAGTCGCTGCTGCTCGCGCGCGAGATGGGGTACACCGGCGTGGCGCTGAAGGCGTGCAAGGGTCAGAGCCAGGCGATGCTGCTGGCGGCCGCGGCGCAGAAGTTCGGGATGTTTCTCTGCGTCCAGGATCTGACGTGCCCGGGCGCCTCGCTGATTCACTCGGCGGGCATCGCCGCGAGGGTTCCAGGCAACGCCGGCATCGAAGCCAACGCGCGGCAGTTCGTCCCGGCCGCCAACGCGGCGTGGGAGCCTGGATTTCCGGGTCTCTTCACGGTGCGAGGGGGGATGATGCAGACGGGGCAGCTCACCGGCCCGGGCCTCTCCGCGGTACCTCCTCGTGTGGCCGCTTCAGGATGAGGGACGTTTGCCGCGGCGGGATGCCGGTCTGTGACATCCGTACACGAAGCCGCACGAGTTCAAAAGAGTGATGGCACCCGCGCTGCAGGCGGGATGACGACGCAAAAAGGAGCAGGAACTGATGGAGACCACGAGACTGAGCCGGCGGGCGTTCCTTCGTGCGGCGTCGGCCGGCGCCGCCGCCGCGGCGTTGACCCCACCGGCGCGAGCCTCCGCGGCTCTGACCCCAGTGGCGCCCGCATCCGCGGCGCGCTGGAAGATCATCGGCTTCAGCAAACCGTTTACCTCACTGAGCTACGAAGCCACTGCCGATCTGGTCGCCGAGGTGGGGTGGGACGGCATCGAGTGTCCTGTCCGGAAGAACGCGACGCACATCGATCCTGAGCGCGTTGAGGAACAGTTGCCCAGGATGGTTGAGGCACTGACCAGCCGCGGCAGGCAGGTGTCGATGATCACGACCGACATCACCGGCGTGACGCCGCTGGCCGAACGGGTCCTCCGAACGGCGTCGAAGCTCGGCATCCGGCGCTATCGCTTCGGCTCGCTCCACTACGTCGCCAACCGGCCGATTCCCGATCAGCTCGAGGAGTTCAAGGCCCGCCTTCGCGACGTCGCGCAGCTCAATTCCACGCTGGGGATCCAGGGGGCCGTGCAGAATCACTCGGGGAAGGACTACTTCGGCGCGCCGGTGTGGGACGCCTGGGACGCCGTCCGAAACCTGCCGCCGGCGGACCTGGGCCTGGCCTTCGACATCGGGCACGCGACGCTCGAAGGCGGGCTCTCCTGGCCCCTCCAGGCACGCCTCGTGGAACCGCGGCTCAGCGTCGTCTACGTCAAAGATTTCCGGTGGGAGCGAAAGGGGACCGCGTGGGAACCGGAGTGGTGCCCGGTCGGGCACGGGATGATCAGTCCATCGTTCTTCACGACTCTGGGCAAATCCCAGTATCAGGGGCCTATCTGCCAACACCATGAGTACGACATGGGCAGGACACCGGCGGAGCATCTCCGGCACTTCAAGCAGGATTTGCAGACACTCCGCGGGTGGCTCGCGTCAATTGCCTGAACCGCTCCCTGGACGAGATCCAGGGACTATGCGAGATGCGTCGCGAAGTGCGCCATCATCCGGCGCGACATCTCCTCGCTCAGCACGTGCCCGGCGCCGGGCTCGATGTAGTGCGAGAACTGCCGGCTCGCGCCGCGCGACTCGTACGCGCGGCCGATCGTGGCGACCGCCTTCCTGACCTCCTCGATCGGGCTCCCGCTGTCGGTCTCGCCAAAATTCAGGTGCAGCGCTCGCGGGGCGATCAGCGCGGCGATGTCGGGCGTGTCGCCAATCGCGCGCCAGCCGGGCACGTAGTTCGGAAAGCAGTGGATCAGGTCTGTCCGCTCCATGGCGGCGTAAGACGGCAGGCAGCAGTTCGCGACGAGCGCCTTCAGGCGCGGTTCCCACGGCCCCACGAGCCAGGTGTGGGTCGATCCCATCGAATGCCCGTAGCAGCCGAGCCGCGTGGCGTCCACCTCCGGGCGGCTGGCCAGATAATCGACGGCGCGGCGCATGTCCGCGATGTTCTTCCAGGCGAGCGACCTGCCTTCCACGACCTGCATGGCGAACAGGTAGTGCTCCAGGTTCCGGCCGTTCAGCCCTCCGCGCTTGTTGCGTTCGCCGAAGCCTGCGGCATCGGGGCAGAGAACGACGTAGCCTGCGCGGGCGAGGGCCACGCCAGTGTGGTGCATGGCCGCCCCCTCGAGGCCGGCCGGTTCGGCCTTGCCGATCGGATAGGCGCCGTTGTGCTGATGCCAGACGCAGATGCCGGGGCGGCGTCCGGCCGCCGCGCTGTCGGGCACCAGCAGATAGGCGGCGATCCGCTCGTCTGGCTCGACGAGATAGGTGACGCGTTCGAGACGGTAGCCGTCCTTCTGCGTCGTGCTCTCGACCTTTGGCTGCAGCGCTCCATAGTCGGGCCACGCGCCGCCGAGGCAGGCCAGGAGCCTTTCTTTCGTGGGAGCCACTCGGCGATTACGCGGCGGCATGCGTTCTCCGCCCGGCAGCTGGCCGGGCCAGAGCGCGGCCGCGGCCGGGGCGCTGGCGGCGCGCCCGAGAAACTGGCGGCGGGAGACGCCGGGAGCTGAATCGTGTGTCCTGATGCGCATGCGTTTCCTCCGTGAATCGCGGCACTGCGGCACCACTATACGTGCCGCTGGCCGCGTCGCGCGAGCGCGGCTGGCCTGAATGGAGTTGACTCGCCTGCCCGGCCGGCAAAATACTCAGCGTGCAATGCACATGCATCGAATCCTCGCCGCCTCGGCGCTGGCGGCTCTGACCTTCGTCGCGGCGCACGTCGCGGCGCAGGGGCCGGCCGGCACGCCGCCACCCCCTGCGACCGCCCCAGGTCCCGCTGGAACTTCCCCCGCACCGGCGCCGGGCACCCCTGGCGCACAGCCACCGGCGGCGCCCCCCGCCACTCCGGGCGGCCGCGGGCAGGGGCGCGGCGGCGGGCGAGGTCCGGCCGTGTTCCCGGCGCAGCAGCGGCCACCGGGTGACCCGGCGCTCATCGAACGCGGCAAGGCGTTGTACAGCGTGAGCTGCAGCGCGTGCCACGGCGCCGATCTCAGGGGCGGCGGGATGGGAGGTCCGAACCTGCTGCGATCGCCCGTGGTCCTGATGGATCAGGCCGGCGAGCTCATCCTGCCGATCGTGCGCGGCGAGCGCAAGGAGCGCGGCATGCCGGCGCTGCCGCTGCAGGACGATGAGGTGAGGGCCGTGGCGGAGTTCATTCACAACGTGCTCAGCCTGGGGCGAGGGCAGGGCGCGCCGCCGGAAAGCGATCTCCCGCCGCCCAACTCGATCGTGGGCGATGCGTCGGCGGGGCACCAGTATTTCGGGGCGAAGTGCAGTACGTGCCACTCCCCGGCGGGCGACATGAAGGGCCTCGCGACCAGGGTGCCGGAGGGCAAGGAACTCCAGAACTTCTGGGTGACCGGCGGGGTCACGAGCGGACGGAGGGGCGGTGGGCCCGGCGCGGCGCCAGACTCGAAGACCGTGACGGCCGCGGTGACGCTGCCCGCGGGAGAGACCGTCGAAGGCCCGATTCTGCGGATCGACAACTTCCTGATCACGCTGCGGCTGGCCGATGGCAGCCAGCGATCGTTCCGGCGCGACGGCGACCGCCCGAAAGTCGTCATCAAGGATCCGCTCGAGCCGCACAAGGCGATGCTCGCAACGCTGACCGACAAGGACATGCGCGACGTGACCGCGTATCTGGCGACATTGAAATGACATTGAAAAAACTGTTCCTCGCAATGCCCCTCGTGCTCGGGCCGGTGATGCTGTCGGCGCAGGGCCGGGGGCTCGACCCGGCCGACCTGCTCAAACCGCTGGCGGACAGCTGGCCGACCTACAGCGGCGACTACACCGGCAAGCGCTACAGCGCGCTCAACCAGATCACGCGGGCGAACGTCGCCAACCTGACGCTGGCCTGGACGTCGGAGTTGACGCCGGGATCCGCCCGTACGGGGGGCGCCGGCTTCGGCACGGGGCGCGGCCCCGGCGGCGTCCCGCTCATCATCGGCGGGGAGGGCACGGGAGAGTTCGATACCGGCGGCTCCGTCACCATCAAGGCGTCGGCGCTCATGGTGGACGGCACGATCTACCTCACGGCGCCCGACAACGCGTGGGCGATCGACGCGCGCGACGGCCGCGAGATCTGGCACTACTTCTGGAAGACGCGGGGCGGAACGCACATCGCCACGCGCGGCTTCGGCATGTGGAAGAACTATCTCTACATGGAGACGCCCGACAACTATCTCGTGTCGCTCGAGGCGAAGACCGGCAAGGAGCGCTGGCACAAGGTCATCGCCGACTTCAACCAGCAGTACTTCTCCACGATGGCGCCGATCATCGCCGGGGACCACGTGATTGCCGGGACCGGCAACGACCTCGACATGCCCGGCTTCCTCCAGTCGTTCGATCCCGAAACGGGGGATCTGCAGTGGAAGCACTACACCGTGCCGATGAAGCCCGGCGATCCGGGCCTCGACACGTGGCCAAGCCTGGATGCCGCGCAGCATGGCGGGGCCCAGCCCTGGCTGCCAGGGGCCTACGATCCCGAAACGAAGCTCTACATCTTCGGCACCGGCAATCCGACGCCGGCCTACACCCTCGGCCGCGGCGAAGGCGACAACCTCTTCACCGGGTCGCTCCTGGCGGTGCACGTCGATACCGGCAAGATGGCGTGGTACTACCAGACGGCGCCGCACGACATGCACGACTGGGACTCGGCGCAGACCCCGATTCTCGCGGATGCGCGAATCAACGGACGCATGCGCAAGCTGGTGATGACGGCGGCGCGCAATGGCTACTTCTTCGTCCTCGATCGCGTCACGGGCGAGCACATCCTCACGAGCAAGTACGGCTCGACCACGAACTGGGTGAAGGAGATCGACGCCCAGGGCCGTCCGCGTCGCAACCCGGAGAAGGATCCATCGGTCGGCGGATCGCTCGTCTCGCCCGACGCGGGGGGAACGGTCAACTGGGAGCCGCCGGCCTTCTCGCCGGAGACCGGGCTGTTCTACGTCTCGGAGAACAATTCCTATTCGATCTTCTATCTGCTCGACACCGATCCGCGAGGGTCCATGGGCCTCGGCGGCAAGCTCGAGACGCGTGTCGGATCGGGCGGAAGCTTTCTGACGGCCATCGACTACCGGACCGGCAAGGCCACATGGCGGCACAAGTACGAAGGGGGCCGGGGGGGCGGGGGCGGCGTGCTCGCGACGGCCGGGCAGCTCGTGTTCGCGGGAGACGCCGGCGGCAACATCGTCGCGCACGACGCCTACACGGGAAAGCCGCTCTGGCACTCGCGCATCGGCCAGGTCACGAACCCTCCGCAGACCTACATGCTCGACGGACGCCAGCACCTGCTCGTCGCGGCGGGCGACCGGCTGTACGATTTCGTGATGTTTGGCGGGAGTTCCTCGGCCGCGCCCGCGAAACGGTAGACAAGGGTTCGACGAGGTTCGCATGATGTTCAGAGTGATGGGCGGCTGTGCGGTGGGGCTGGTGCTGCTCGGGGCGCAGGCTGGCGTGCCGACGCGGAATGCGGCCCCGCCGGCGCTGGGGCTCTTCACCGCCAGCGGTGACGTCGGCGTCCCGTCCTCGGTCGGCGCGGGCGCCGCGACCTGGGACGAGGCGTCGAAGACCTACACGGTGACCGGCGGCGGCGAGAACATGTGGGCGGCCGCGGATCATTTCCACTACGTGTGGAAGAAGGTCTCGGGCGACGTCACACTCGAGGCCGCCATCGCCTTCACCGCGTCCCAGCCCGCCGCCGGCGCGCCGGACGCCCATCGCAAGGCCGCGCTCATCATCCGGCAGAGTCTCGATGCGGATGCGGTGTACGCCGACGCCGCCCTCCACGGCGACGGCCTCACGTCTCTCCAGTGGCGCGACGCGAAAGGGGCGGTCACCCACGAAGTGCAATCAGACGTTGTCGGCCCCGCGCGGCTGCGCGTCGAGAAGCGCGGCGCGTATGTCTCGATGTCGATTGCGGGGGCGGGCGAGCCCTTCCGTCCCGCGGGCGGCGCTGCGAAGATCGATCTGACCGGCGAGTATTACGTCGGCCTCGGCGTCTCGGCGCACAACGCCGGCCGGCTGGAGACGGCGGCGTTCTCGTCCGTGGCCCTGAACACTCCCGCACCCATCGCGGGACCCACCACGCTGGTCAACACGCTCGAGACCATCAGCCTTCGCTCGAAGGACCGGCGCGTCGTCTATGTCGTCACGCAGCCCGGACGCATCGAGGCGCCGAACTGGTTTCCCGACGCGAGCAACACCCTCTACTTCAACAACGGCGGACGCCTCTACAAGGTCCAGGCGGATCTGCCGGGCGCGAAGGCGAACCCCGCCCGCCAGCGGGTTCCGGAGCCGGTCGATCTCGGGATGCTGACGCGGATCAACAACGACCACGGCATCACGACGGATGGGAAACTATGGGCGATCAGCGATCAGTCGCAGGTCGTGGATGGCCGGCGTCCGTCGCTGATTTACGTGGCACCGCACGGCGGTGGCGCGCCGCGCCGGGTCACGGACAAGGGTCCGTCCTACTTCCACGGCTGGTCCCCTGACGCCAGGACGCTGACCTACTGCGCCGAGCGCGAGGGCAACTTCGACGTCTACACCGTGTCGTCCGAGGGGGGCGCGGAAACGCGGCTCACCACGGCGGCCGGAAAAGACGACGGCCCCGAGTACTCTCCGGACGGCCAGTACATCTACTTCAATTCGGATCGCACGGGCGTCATGCAGGTCTGGCGGATGAAGGCCGACGGCTCGCAGCAGGAACCGATCACCGACGATGGGTTCGAGAACTGGTTTCCGCACGTGTCCCCGAACGGCCTGTCGATGGTGTTCCTGACCTACGAGAAGGGGGTCGGCGACCATCCCGAGAACAAGGACGTGATGCTGCGGGTGATGGATCTCGCCACCCGCAAGGTGGACGTGCTCGCACGGCTGTTCGGCGGCCAGGGGACGATCAACGTGTCGTCGTGGTCGCCCTCCAGCCAGCATCTGGCGTTTGTCAGCTACCAGCAGGTGCCGCAATGACGCCGGCGCGCGCGGTGGTCCTTCCGGCGTCCCGCGTGCACGAAACGGCATGTTCCGCGTCGGCCTGAACCCTTACGGCCTCACTTACACGCTCGGGCTGCAGGGCGTCGGCGGCCCGCGGGTGAACGAACGCGGCCTGGGCCTGCGAGGCTTCATCGCCATTGCCCGCGACATCGGCGCCCGGTGCATCGAACTCGACGGGCGATGGCTGACCGGTCTCTCGCGTGAGGATCTGGCGGGCCTGCGGGAGGAGCTGGCGAACGACACCGTCATCTGCAGCTACTGGCTGCACCAGGTGCCGGGAGAGACGCTCGAGGAGGCCGTGCGCTGTTCGGCGGCCGTCGGCGCCGGGCTCATTCGGCTCCATCTGACGCCCGTGCTCGAAGGCGCCCGGGCCGCGTGGGGTGCGCGCTGGGGCGAGATGCTGGCGCACGTGCACACGACGCTGGGCCGGGAGGCGGCGCGCGCCGCCGACGCCGGGCTCGACCTGGCGATCGAGAACCATCAGGATCTCGGCAGCGAGGAGCTCGTCGCCTTTGCCGAGGAGGCAGGCGCCAATGTCGGCGTCGTGTTCGACACCGGCAACGCGTTTTCCGTCGGGGAGGACCCGGTCGCATTCGCGCGCCGCGCGGGCCACCGTGTCCGCCATGTGCACCTGAAGGATTACGTCGCGCAGTGGACCGACGAGGGCTACCGCCTGGTGCGGTGCGCGATCGGCGACGGGTGCGTACCGTTCGCGGAGGTGGCGGCGGTCCTCGAGTCGCACACGCCCTCGCTCACCGCGTCGATTGAGCCGGGCGCGCTCGAGTCGCGCCACATCCGCCTGTTCACACCGGAGTGGTGGAAGGGCTACGGGCCGAGAAGCGCGTGCGAGCTCGGCACGGCGCTCGGGCGGTTGCGCCGCAACCAGATGAGCGCTCGAGCGGACTGCCGGACGCCGTGGGAGCTCGAGCTCTCCGGCGATGCGCTCATCGAATACGAGACGACGCAGCTTGGCCGCAGCGTCGAGAACCTGCGGGCCATGGGATGGATGACAGCCGGCCCGCGGCGCGCACGGCTCTGAGAAGATTGGACGCGAATACAGCCGCGGATGGCAGAGGTGGATGGAATGGACGACAAGGAACTCTCACTCAAGGGGC
Organism: Acidobacteriota bacterium; assembly: GCA_031425515.1. Taxonomy (GTDB): domain Bacteria; phylum Acidobacteriota; class Vicinamibacteria; order Vicinamibacterales; family 2-12-FULL-66-21; genus JALZOC01. The sequence goes on from JANPJN010000579.1 coordinate 8,833, forward strand.
AGGTCGCGCTCGTCACCGGGTCGGGCCGCGGGCTCGGCCACGCGATGGCGCTGAGGCTCGCGGAGCTCGGCGCGGCGGTCGCGATTCACGATCAGAGCGAAACGGCCCCCGCGCAGTACGGCGAGTTCGCCGATCTCGCGGCGTCCGAGGCCGATCTCGCTCGCCACGGCGCGAAGACCTGCGCGGTGATCGGGGATATCTCAGACGAGGCGCGCGTCAGGGCGATGGTGGCGGAGGTCGAGGCGAAGATCGGTCCGCTGACGATCCTCGTGAACGCCGCTGGCGGCGACATCGGCGCGAAGGGGGGCAAGCCGAACCCGAACAACGCGCTCGATATTTCGATGGAGGATGTCCGCGCGCTCCTCAACCGCAACCTGATCGGCACCATGCTCATGTGCCAGGCGGCGGTCCCCGGCATGGTGGCCCGCCGCGCCGGATGCGTCGTCAATATCGCGTCAGCCGCGGGACACTTCGGCACCTCGCCCGAGGTCGCCTACTCGACCATCAAGGCCGCCATCGTCCATTTCACCCGGTGCCTGGCCTTCGAGATGCGCGAGCACGACGTGCGCGTCAACTGCGTGAGCCCCGGCCCCACCGCAACCGCCCGCTTCCGCAACACCCGTGTCGTCGATCCCGCACTGATGGTGTCTGAAGGCACCCTCACACGCTACGCCGCGCCCCGCGATCAGGCCAACGCCGTCGCGTTCCTCTGCACGCCGGCCGCCGCGATGATTCATGGACAGACGCTCAGGGTCGATGGGGGGATTACTCTCTACGCGTAGGCAGCGGTGAGGTGGGAGCTGCCGGACTCAGCTATCAGCCATCGGCTGTCAGATGCCAGCGCTCGGTTCCCATGCAGGCGCGCCCCACAACGGGACCGGCGGGGATGGCGCGGAGCGGCTCGGGTTTTTAGCTAGAGCTGAAAGCTGGAAGCTGATAGCTGATAGCTGTCAGCTACCGATTCACCTGTGCGGCCGGGATCGTCATCACCGCCAGGGCACCGATGATGAGGGCGGCGGACACGGCGTACATGCCCGCGGCGGTGCTCGCGGTCAGGTCCTTGAGCCATCCGACGACATAGGGGCTCGCAAAGCCGGCGAGGTTGCCGACCGAATTGATGGCCGCGATGCCTGCGGCCGCGGCGGTGCCGCCGAGGATCGCGGTCGGCAGGCTCCAGAAGAGCGGCGCGCACGTCAGCACCCCCGCGGCCGCGATCGTGAGGCAGACGATGGCGGCGACGGTGTGCGTGCCGGAGAGCGCGCTGAGCGTGAGGCCGGCCGCGCCGACGAGCATCGGGATCGCCGTGTGCCAGCGCCGTTCGCGGTGGCGATCCGCGCTGCGACCGACGAGCAGCATGGCGGCGACGGCGCCGCTGTAGGGCACGGCGGTGATCAGGCCGATCTGCAGCGTGCCGCGGACCCCCGCGGCCTGGACGAGCGTCGGCATCCAGAACGTCAGGCCGTACTGGCCCATCACGCAGCAGAAGTAGATGAAGCACATGCGCCACAGCCGTCGATCCGCGAACACGGCGGCCAGGCTGGGATGCTCGACGAGATGGGCGCGGTCGCGGTCGAGGCCGGCCTGCAGGACGGCTTTCTCCGAGTCGGTCAGCCACCGGGCGTCTTTGATCCCGTTATCGAGGTAGACCATGGCGGCCACGCCGATGCCGATCGCCGGCAGCGCTTCGAGCAGGAAGAGCCATTGCCAGCCGCGCCAGCCGTTGATCCCGTCGGTGGACTGCATGATCCAGCCCGAGAGCGGGCCGCCGCAGATGCCCGCGATCGGGATCGCGGTCATGAAGAGCGCCATCATGCGGGCACGACGCGCGCCCGGATACCAGTAGGTGAGGTAGAGAATGATCCCGGGAAAGAATCCCGCCTCCGCCACACCGAGCGCGAATCGCAGCGCGTAGAACATCAGCGGGCTCGACGTGAACATGAAGAGCGCCGAGACGATCCCCCAGGAGATCATGATGCGGCCGATCCAGACACGCGCGCCGACCCGGTGCAGGATCAGGTTGCTCGGCACCTCGAAGATGAAGTACCCGATGAAGAACATGCCGGCACCGAGGCCGTAGACCGTCTCGCTGAAGCGCAGGTCGCCGAGCATCTGCAGCCGCGCAAACCCGATGTTCACCCGGTCGAGATAGGCCGCGACGTAACAGAGCATCAGGAACGGCAGCAGCCGCCACGTCACCTTGCGGTAGGCCGAACGTTCTTCCGGGGAGGGGGGCACGGCGGGCGGGGCTGTCGGCAAGGCGAGCCAGTGTAGCAGCTATCCGATGCCGCCCTCCCGGCACATAATCTGCCCATGCGTATCGTCATCACCGGGGGCGCCGGGTTTCTCGGACGCCGGCTGGCCGAGCGGCTGCTCGAGCGTGGATCGCTCGTCGGATCCGGAGGCGCGCCCCAGCCGATCGAGCAGATCACGCTGGTGGACGTTGTCGCGCCGCCGCCGCTGGACCCTGCGCGCGTGAGGGCGGTGACGGGGGACATTGGCGATCCCGCGCTGCTGGACCAGGTGATCGATCCGCAGACGACCGCCGTCTTCCATCTCGCGGCGGTCGTCAGCGGCATGGCGGAGGCCGAGTTCGATCTGGGGATGCGC
>JANPJN010000580.1:0-5370 GCA_031425515.1 Acidobacteriota bacterium
GGGTGACCGCCCTGCCTTTGTTTGCCGCGGATACCGGGAAGACGAGCCTGACCGCCGATCAAGCCCTCGCCAAACTCAAGCAGGGTAACGCGGATTTTCTGGACAACAGGCCGAAGGCTCCACTACAGGATCAGCGTCGGCGGCTGGAGATTGCCCGCGGCCAGACACCCTTCGCGATCCTGGTCGGCTGCTCGGACAGCAGGGTGCCACCCGAACTGCTGTTCGGCACCGGTCTGGGGGAACTGTTCATCGTCAGGAATGCCGGCAATACCGTCGATACGGTGGCCCTTGGCAGCATCCAGTATGGCGCGCTCGTGCTCGGAGCGCCTCTGATTGTGGTGCTGGGCCACGAGCGCTGTGGCGCGGTCGAGGCGGCGGTCTCTGTGGTCGAGAAGAACGCCACGTTTCCAGGCAGCATCGGCCAGATGATCGAGCCGATCATCCCCGCCGTGCTGAGGGCGAAGAGCGCGGGTGCGCTCCAGGGGGACGCGCTGCTCGACGCCGCGATCCGGCAGAACGTGGAGCGCACCGTGGAGCGCCTGCGCAAGTCGGAACCGTCGCTGATCGAGCCCCTGCGCGACGGCAAGCTCAAGGTGGTGGGCGCCCGCTACGACCTCGACGACGGCAAGGTCGAGTTCTTCGGCGAATAGCGCTCCCAGGTGGGGTGGGCAGGGCGCACGGGTGCGCGCAGTCGGGCTCGCGCTGGAGAACCCGAGAATCTGCCGCGCGCCCTGATCTTCATTGACGGGCCGACGAGGAGATGGCTCGGTCTCCGCCGTCTACCATCCTTGAGCGATGCCGGACCCTCGGGCACACGAACGGCGGCGCTGTCGTCGTCGCCCTTCTGACTCACCAGCACGCTGAACTCGCCTGACGGGCCGATCGCGAAACATGAAGCTCCCGCTGCGGCGCCGGGGATCCCTCCCGGGCGGCCGTGATAACTTCACCCCATGAACGTCTCCTGGCGCGCGATCGGCTGGACGGGCCTCGCGATCGTGTCGGGGATCATGTCGGGAGCGGCCGTGCAGCCGACGGCACCCGCGCCGCAGACTGCACGCGCGCCGGCCCCCTGGGCCGCCTGGCTCGAGCCGGACGCCCCGTTCTTCTCGTCGGTCCTCGACGCCCGCCACGCCGGACCGGAGTTCCCGGCGACCAACCTGACGCCGCGCGGCCTGATCCTCAACCTCGGACGCTCCTGCTGGGCCGCGTTCGACACGGATCTCCTGCGCATCGGCGCGGTCTGGTGCGGCGCGGGCGTCACGCCCCGGGCGCTGGCGCCGGGCTCGTACCACCACCCCGATCGCAAGACGCCCGGCGGACAGTCGCCCCTCCCCGAGCCGGACGGAGTGGTCTGGCTGGCCAACGGCATCTACCCCGGCTGGCAGCGCGGTCGGCGGGTGTCACTCGACGATCCCCGCGAACCGGCGCCGAGCCGGGAGGAAGTGGGACGCGGGCCGCTGCCGGAGGGCATGGGCCGCTTCGGTGCCGTGCGCATGACGGGCGGCGGCGCCGTGCTCGAATACACCGTGGGCCGCACGGACGTCCGCGAGTGGGTGACCCTTTCGTCGCGCAGCGGTCCGCCGGTGATCGAACGGCACCTCCGCGTCGGTCCCTCCACCGTTCCGATGTGGCTGCTCCTCGGGGTGGCCGCAAAGGACGCGACGATCGCCCTGTGCGACGGCGCCGGCGATCGCGCCGTCCTCGAGACCCTCGACGGCGAAACCCCGGTGACGGTCGTCCGCATCCCGGCGCATGCGGAGCCGGTCGGGTTCTGCGCGACGTTCGCCTCCGGCGGCGCCGCGCCGGCGGTCGCATGGCGCCCGATGCCCGTCGGTCCGCCGGCCCGTCGCTGGCCGCAGGAGATCACCGGCACGGTGACGCGTTCTTCCGCGAACGACACCTTCGTGGTCGACGACGTCGCGCTGCCGCTCGACAACCCGTGGCGCCGCGACGTGCGCATCGGCGATATCCAGTTTCTCGGCGACGGGACGGGTGTGGGCGTGACGCTCGACGGCGACGTCTGGCTGGTCCGGGGACTGCACGAACCCGCCGGAAAGCCGCGCTGGCGCCGTTTCGCGTCCGGCCTGCACGAGCCGCTGACGCTGGCGATTCGCGACGATCAGATCTATGTCTTCGATCGGAACGGCATCTGGCGCCTGCGCGATACGAACGGCGACGACGAGGCGGACGTCCACGAGCTCTTCTCGAACGCCTTCGCACAGACGGCCGACATGCGCGAGTTTCCGAACACGTTGCGGCTGGCGCCGGGCGGTGAATTCGTCATCGCCAAGGGAGGACAGGAGGCGGCGACGCTCGGCAGGCACAACGGCAGCGTGCTGCGCATCTCGGCGGACGGCCGGACGTCAACGGTCCTGGGGTATGGCTTCCGCCAGCCGAACCTCGGCGTTAACATGCGGACCGGCCTCGTTACCGCCAGCGATCAGCAGGGGCACTACATCCCCACCACCCCCCTGCACATCGTCAGGGACGCGCAGTTCTACGGGTTCCTGAGCGACAAGCGTCCGCGCGAGGTCTACCCGGCGCCGATCGCGGAGCCCCTGACCTGGATTCCACACGCGGCCAACGCGTCGGCCATGTCGCAGGTATGGTTGTTCGGCGCGCGCATGGGTCCGCTCGACGATGCGCTCGTTCACATCGGATTCAACAACCCGGAGCTGTTCCGGGTGCTGCTGAACGGGCGGACGCCAGGAGCTCAGGCGGCGGTCGTCAGCGTGACGCGGGCGTTCGACTATCCACCGCTGAACGGGTCGGTGAACCCCGCGGACGGCCAGTTGTACATCGCGGGTTTCCAGATCCTCGGGTGGGGAACGACCGCCCCGCGCCTCAGCGGACTCGGCCGCGTGCGCTACACCGGCCGTGTCAGCACGCTGCCGCGCGAGGTCGTGCCGATGGACCACGGGGTGCTGCTGCGCTTCGACGTCGCGCTCGATCCCGCGGAAGCCGCCAACCCGGACAATTACTCGATCACCAGCTGGACGTACCGGCGGACGTACAGGTACGGGTCGCCGCAGTTCAAAGCCGATGGCACCCCCGGCATCGATCGGCTGGCGCCGAGCCGCGCCTATGTATCGGAGGATGGCCGGACGGTCTTCGTCGCCACGCCGGACATGAAGCCCGTCATGCAGATGCGCGTGGGATGGTCGCTGACCACCGCCGGCGGCACGAAGTTCCAGGACACCGCCTACCTGACGCCGTACGAGCTGGCGACGTTCGATCCCCGCGCCGAAGGTTTCGAGAGCGTGACGGTGGATCTGTCGCGGCGCGCGGCGGTCGAGCAGGCCGCAACGCCGGTGAGCGCAGACGAGGGGCGCCGGCTGTACCAGCTCTATGGCTGCATGGCATGCCACGCGATCGAAGCGCCCTCGGTTTCGAAGCTCGGTCCGACGTTCAAGGGCCTCTTCGGCAGCGACCGCACATTCGCCGGCGGTGTCGTGCGCGTCACCGCCGACGAGGCGTACGTGCGCGAATCGATTCTGGACCCGTCGGCGAAGATCGTCACCGGCTACGAACGGGGAGAGTCCGGCATGCCGAGCTACGTTGGCGTACTGACCGATGCGCAAATCGAATCGCTCGTCCAGTTCATCAGGACGTTGCGATAGCACAGGGAGGCCACAGGATGTTCCGCCGAGCGATCCTCCTTGCGTTGATCGCGGGGGCCCCGGCCAGCCTCGCGCCACTGCCGCCGGTCAGCCCCGCGAGCTCTCCGGTCGCCTTCCTCGACACCAGCTTCGAGAACGCCTCGCCGCTCTGGTATGACGTCGCCGCCGACGGGACCATCCAGGCGCACCTCCTCTACGATCACGAGCGGGCGTCGCCGAACCGCGCAGCCGGACACATTCATTTCCTGATTCATGGCGAGGCGGGCGCGAACGTCACGCTCGAGTTCAGGAACCTCGATAACGTCTGGAACGGCCAGCCCGGCTCCGTCGCGGGAGAGCTGAAGACGGTCGTGACCTCAGTGGACGGCCGTGTCTGGACGACCGTGCCGACGGAAAGCCTGCCGCCCAACCGCGTGCGCCTGAGCCTCGTGATGCCGGGCCCGAGGCTTTACGTCGCCCGCCTCGAGCCCTACCGGTTGTCGGACCTCGATCGGCTGCTCGCGTCGATTCGCGGGAATCGACTGGTCAAGATCGAGTCGATTGGCAGGACCGCCGGAGGGCGTCAATTGGAGGTCATTCGGATCGGCCGGGAGCGCGCGCCGTATCGGGTTTTCGTGCGGGCACGGGCGCACCCGTGGGAATCGGGCAGCAGCTGGGTGGCGCACGGGTTGATCGAACGGCTGCTCAGGGATGACGCGGAGGCGATGACGTTCCTGGACCGGTACGTCGTCTACGTCCTGCCGATGGCGAACAAGGACGGCGTCGCGCGCGGCATGACGCGCTTCAACAGCCTGGGGACGGACCTCAATCGCAACTGGGACAGGCCCGCCGATCGCCTCCTGGCGCCCGAGAACGCGGCGCTCGAACAGTGGCTCGAGCGTGCGATTGCCGCGGGCCGGCGGCCGCACCTGGCCGTGGAGCTGCACAACGATGGCCGCGGACTGCTGCACATCAGCCGGCCGCCGGTCCCGCAACTGGAGCGGCACCTTGCGCGGATGGCGATCTTCGAAGATCTGCTCCGGACGCACACCTGGTTCAGCGAAGGGCACACCGAGACCGCGTTTCGGAACAGCGGCACGCTGGGCGACGGCTGGCTCGAGCGCTACGGCATCGACGCCGTCGTCCACGAGTTCAACTGCAACCGGATTGCGGGCTTGAACGACTACGCGTCCGCTCGACATTGGCGCACTTATGGCGCCGGACTGGCGGCGGTGTTCCACGAGTACTTCGGCCGCGTCAGACCCTGAACCGGCGACCACTCCCGCCCCCCGGCAAAGGCCCGCCAGGATCAGCCAGAGCCGCCTCAACACCGCGATGTTCTCCGTCGCGTTACGGCGTACTCTGGCGCCCCCTGCCGTCTGCCCATCCCGATCGCCTGGTCGTCGTCTCGTCGGCGCAGCGGACCGAAAGGGGCGTCCGGACCTTCTGGACCTGGGCGCCGATGTCGTACGAGGGGCTGCGCACGCGCGTCACCGCGTTCGACGACCTGGCGGCGTCCGCCTCGAACGCCGTGCAGCTCACCGGAGGCGGCGAGCCGTTACTGGTGGCCGCGGTCGAGGTGAGTCCGAACGCGCGCCGCACGACCAGGATCGATCCGTGCGCCGCGCGGCGCGCGGAATAGCCGTCAACGAAGCTGCCGCTGCGATCTCGTCGCCGATGGCGTCCGCATCCGGTTCGACCAGTTCGGCGACTCCGATGACCATGTCGCGCACGTGGACGCGCGCCTCAGGAGCGGGTCATCGGACCGGGG
>JANPJN010000581.1:0-2037 GCA_031425515.1 Acidobacteriota bacterium
CGATCGTGTAGCGGAAGCCCTGCTCGTCCATTTCCGTCCAGGCTTCCAGCCGACCCTCCTGGCCGAAGCGCTCACTCTGCGCGTGCATCCGCCTGTAGGCGCGGTACTGGGTGAGGGGCGGTTCGTGCGCGAGAGTGGGAATCCCGGTCTCTTTGCCTGCCCCAGACGACCCGGCTTCCCGAGCGGCCGGAGTGGCAACTGACGCGAGCCCCATGAGGAGTGTGAACCCCGCACCCCACAGTGTGAGATTGCGCGACCGCATCGATCGCCTGGTTACTCGCATGTCACGCTCCGGCGTCCCCCAACGCAAGAAGCGTGCTCGCCCACCTCGGCGGTTCGTCGGGCTGAGCCCTAATGTGTCCCAACGGTAGACTCTCGCTCAGCCTCGGGTGGACTTCCCCCGGCCAACTCGAGAGGACACCGCGACTCTCCAGACCATCAGTCCAAGCGGCAGCGCGTACTCCGCGAGCATCACCCTGGCCGGGACGACCCACAGCCCGCCGTGGCGGGCGATGTCCCAGACGACGTAGGCGGGGAGAACGGTGAGGGTCCAGGCGGCGAGCGGCAGCGTCGCGGCGGTGAAGAGAAACGGCGTGAGGTACAGCAGATACCACGGGTAAATGACCGGCGCTCCCGCCAGTGCGACCGCCATCGGCCAGGCCCAGGCGGCAGGGTTCGAGGCGTCGAGCTTCCAGCGGGCCCAGGCCGCCACGCACAGCCCGGCCGCCACGGCCGCCAGCGCGGCAGATTGCGGCGTGCCGAGTGCGGCGAGCCACCGGAAGATCGGACCGTTGAAGCGGATGTGGGCCACGACGTTGGGCACGGCGCCGAACGGCAGTGACGTTCCCGAGACGAAGGGCAGGTAGAGCAGCGCGAAGAGCAGCGCGCCCAGGGCGGCGTCGCGGAGGCGGATGCGTCGCCAGTAGAGGGGCAGCAGGACGATCGGCAGCAGCTTCGTCGCGACCGCGAGCACGAAGGCTACGGTCGCCAGCGCCGTGCGCCGGCGCGCCAGCCAGAACGCGGACGCCGCGATCCACAATGCGCCGAGCGCGTCGATGTGGCCGCTGTGCGCGACTTCGAGCACAACGAGCGGGTTCCACGCATACGCGAGCACCAGCCACTCCGGCCTTCCGGTCACGACGAGCCATCGCCAGAGCACGGCAATCGTGAGGAGATCGCAGGCCACGAGCGCCAGCTTCATCGCGCGCGACGAGTCGCGGATCGAGACGACGAGACGGAAGAACAACTGCGCGGCCGGAGGGTAGGGCGTCCGCGCGCGCGCGCTCGGCATCTGCCGAGTCTCTGTCGTGTGCGTGTGCTCCAGGGCGGGGTCGGACGGGAGCACGAGGTACGGGTTGTAGCCAAGGCGCTGCACTCGGCCGTCCCAGACGTAACGCACCATGTCGCTGTCCGCGCCCGCGCGCGGGACGGCCAGCGGCGCCCGGAAGGCCAGGGCGAGCGCCAGGGCCGCCAGCACCACACGTCCCGGCACGGCGGGGGCCGCCGACGCCCGCCACATCACGGCGGCGTACGAACCAGCCGCCACAGCCGCGCACCACAGGAAGAGCGGTGAGCCGAGGGGCGTGCGCGTAAGGACGAGAACGGCGATGGAGGCGAGGTAGGCGGCGCCGGCCAGGCCGACCCACCACGAAAGGGATTTCATCAACTGGTTTCTGGATTATAAATGACGTCCATGTGCACGATTCGTTCGCTGTTCTCCGTCGCCCTTGCTGCGTCGCTGTCGTTGGTCGGTGTCTCGTTCGTCCGCGCGCAGGAGCCCGCGTCGCGCGCCGAGGAGCTCGCCGACGCCCAGAAGAAGAAGGCGCAAACACTGTCGCCTCCACAGACCGGCTTCGTGGAGCGCAAGCTCCTCGAAGTCGAACAAGCGGGAGGCTTCGGCGTCGCCCGCGGCGTCTTCGTGACGTTCGGGGACATCAAGCGCGGATCGGGGCCGTCCATCGGCCCCGCCTACGGCAAGACTTTCGACAACGGCGTGGTCTTCGAGACCAAGGCCGTCCTTTCCCTCAAGCGCGCGAA
>JANPJN010000582.1:0-1821 GCA_031425515.1 Acidobacteriota bacterium
CCGCCCGCACAATCGTGGACTCATAGCCGATGAGCCGCTTCTCGCGCTGCAGCTGCTGCAGATACGACGTCCGCACCGACGCGTCCGAATACATGGACCATGCGCTGCTTCCGAGCGCCGCGTCCTTCGTCCGGAACCCCAGCAGGAGCGCGTAGGCATCGTTGCAGGCGAGCATGCGCCCGTCGGGGGTGCTCAGGAAGGTACCCGCCAGATCCCCGTCGCTGGTCTCCAGCTCCGCGGTGCGTTCCGCCGCCGTCCACATCTCGCGGGTCCCCCAGATACAGGACGTCGCAAGCACGATGTCTTCGAAGACGACCCACGCCGCGTGCTCGACGGAACGCCACAGGCTGGCGGTCGCGACGCCGTAGATCGTTTCCGGCGACACCGCGCCACGCAGCACATGATCGACAATGACGACGATCGTCGCCGGGACCAGGACCCGCCAGTCGCGGTAGAAGGCGAGAAACGCCAGCGATCCAAAGATGTGGAAATGGCTCTCGATGCGTCCGCCCGTCAGGTGGATCAGTAACGCCGACGTGCACATCTGGGCCACGGCGATGGTGTAGCGCGTCATCGGCCGGCCCGGGCGCCGCAGCGCCAGCAGGATCGGGAACGCACTGATCGTGCCCCCGAGCAGGACTGCGGCCACGACGTGAGGGTGCACCGAGCTTGCGGCTCCGGCCCACGTCCGCGGCGACAGCCAGAGCGCCAGGACGATGCCGAAGACCCACTGCACGCCCATGAGCACGGCAAACATCCGGTCGGTCTGCCGGAACAGGGTCTGCCGCTGGTCGGTAAAGATCTCCTCGACGCGACGGTGCGCCAGCACGCTGCGGCGTCCAGAATTCACGGCGCCACCTCATCGATGACGCTGCGCGCCGCAGGAGCAGGCGATCCACCGGAGCGCATGTCCGGTGCCTCACCTCGAAGGAGACAGCCGAACGCCGGTGCGGTAGCGCGGCTGGATGGCTGACCGCGCAGCAGGGCCGTCAGTGCGGCGCGGCCGTCACTGTCTCCCTCATGACCACGAGCGGCGGTGATGCCGCCGCTGAAGAGCAGCGTTCCCGCTGGTGCGTAGAGCAGGGCTTGTCCGGACACCTGCGAGCCGAACGCGCGTGCCTGGGCGCCATCGTCATCGCGCTTCACCTGCACGCCAGGAATGGCGGAAGCCGTGGTCCAGAGGTCGGTGTGTTCCCACCCCTTCGGTGCGCCGGATGGCCTGAAGAAGAACGCATGGATGGATGCGCGGCCTGGCGCGGCGGCCACGAGGCGTGCGAGCTCCGCGAGCGTCGCGCGCGAGCACGGGCACTGCGGGTGCAGGAAGATCACCAGCGTCGGGCGAGCGGGGTCTGGTGTGATGGTCGCACCAGAAGGCCAGACCGCGCTGGCGGTTTCGGACGGCCCGGGCGAACCGGCGTAGGCCCAGAGCATCCCCATACCGGCACCGACCGTCAGCAGCCATCCTGCGAACGCCGCGGCCACGACCGCGCGCTCTCCGCGCCTTTTCGGTTTCCCGGCCGCTGCAAGGATGCTCGCAGCGCGGCCGGGTTTCTCTGAGTGGGAGGCGTTCACGGGTGGCGGTCGTGCAACAAGGAGACCACTGGATCTTGGGCCAGTCCTCTCACCGAGAGGATGTGGACCGAGTCGGGGGCGCACGGGGGTGTGCGAATGCGCCCGGTGGCTGCACAGGGGCGCCTACGTCCCCTCCGCGGCCCGGCGCACACGCCACGCCTGCCACAGATGGCGACGTTCGTGCGCGGCGATGACGTGCAGGCCGGTGGCGAGGCTGAAACGGACACCGCGGACCAGCGGATTCGGGAA
>JANPJN010000583.1:0-11470 GCA_031425515.1 Acidobacteriota bacterium
GTTCGTCGGAGGGGCACGCCCCGGCGGCGCCGATCTCTACTGGATGACGCCGCCCCGCTGGATGCTCGATCGAGGATGGTCGGTCGGTGCCGAAGTGGCCGGCGTGACGGCGAGAGACCGCCTGGGACCCCACGTGCAGCCGAGCGTGGCGTGGGTGCGCGGCGGCAGTGAACCCCTGCTGTTGATGCTGGGAGGCCGCAACCTCGGGCCGGCGGGGAGCTCTCCAGCCAGGATCACCCTCACGTCGGCAGGAGGTTCGATCGCGTCGTTCGACGCCCCTCCCGGGTTCTTCTTCCACCTGATTCCACTGCCCGCCGGCACATTTACGCCGACCGGCACCTACCTGCCGATGGCGGTGGCTTCGTCGGCGGTCACCGGCGCCGCTGCGCCGGTGGCGCTGGAACAGTTCGATTTGCAGGGGGAAGGGACCCCGATGACCGGCGTGGTGGACGGCTGGCAGGAGCCCGAATACAACCCGTCGCTCGGGCGCGCGTGGCGGTGGGCGTCGGATCGCGCGACGTTGTGGGTGCGGCCGATCGGCCGCGACGTCACGCTCGTGCTCGAAGGCGAGTCGCCGCTGCGCTATTTCGATGCGCCTCCGAACGTCGTGGTCAGCATCGGGGCGCGCGAGATCGCGCGTTTTGCTCCCACGGCCGATTTCCGGGAGTCCATCCGGCTGCCCGCCGATGCGCTCGCCGCCTCGGACGGCCGCGTGGTGATTGCCAGCGACAAGTGGTTCGTGCCCGGCGATCGCGGCGGGACCGCCGACGCCCGGCGCCTCTCCCTGCGCATCTACTCGTATGCGGTGAGATAGCGCCGGTCAGGCAGGCCGGCGGGCGAGGGCGAGCAGCGAGCTGCCAAACGGCATGTTCACGGCACGCAGGAGAGAAGCCTCGAGCCTCAGCACCGCCGTCAACGCCATGTTGACGGGTGCCGGCGGAATGCCGATCTCGCGCTGAGACTCATGATGTCCGGAGATTCGCTGCAGCATCCGGACGCCGGCCACGAGCGGCGCAATCGACGCGTTGGTGTAGGTGAGGCGCCGGATCTCGAAGCCCGTGTCACGCAGGCGGCTGCCGAGACCCTCCCGCGTGTAGCGCCGGACCTCTCCCGCGAGGATCGAGTGATTGCCCGTCATCATCTGCATGGCGGCGACGTTGACGACGAGATGGCCGCCGGGCCGCAGGGCACGGAACATTTCCGCCAGGGCCGTTGCCTCCGGCGCATCCGGAAGCGTCGTCAGCACGTCGAACGAGGTGATAAGGTCGAACGAGCCGGGCGGAAACGGCAGCGCGACGGCCGACGCCTGGGCGATCTTCCGCTCGCCCCTCGCGCGGGCGAACGCCAGACCGCTGGCGGTCAGGTCGATCCCGACGGCGTGGCCGTAGCGGCGCAGCAGCGGCAGGTTATAACCGGTACCACAGCCGCAGTCCAGAATGGCCGGGGCGGAGAGTCCGGCCACCGACTGCTCGATGAGCGGCGTCACGAATCGCCTGAATCCGTGGAACCAGAAGTGCCGTTCCTCGGCACGCGCCGTCGCTTCGAGCAGATGATCCATCGACGTTCTGAAATTGACAGTCTGAAAACCGGACGGTAAGCTCCATGCATTCTACGTGACCGTTCGCTCGCCAGGAGAGACTTCATGATGCGCAGATTCCATGTGTGTGCCGCCGTACTGCTCGTTGCCGCGCTGGGCGCCGGAGCGTGCGCCAAGAAAGTGCCGGCCGCGGCGCCCGCCCCCCCGCCACCCGCCGCCCCGCCACCGACGACCCCGGCCCCTCCGCCGCCGCCTCCACCCGCGCCGCCCGCCCCTCAGCCGGCTCCGCCGACCGAGGAAGAGCTCTTCCGAAGCAAGACGCTCGACCAGTTGAACGCGGAGAAGCCGCTGACGGATGCGTTCTTCGGCTACGACGCCACCGACCTGAACGACGCGTCCCGCACGTCCCTCCAGAAGAACGTGGAGTGGATGAAGCGCTGGGCGACGACGAAGGTGATGGTCGAGGGGTTTGCCGACTCACGCGGCACGAACGAATACAACCTGGCGCTCGGTGAGCGACGCGCGGATGCCGTCCGCGACTATCTGGTCAGTCTCGGGTTGTCGGCCGATCGGGTCACGATCGTCAGCAAGGGTGAGGAGCAGCCGTTCTGCGCTGACGAGACCGAAGCCTGCTGGCAGCAGAACCGCCGCGGGCATTTCGTCATCACCGCGAAGTAGCGCGGTCCGTCGTCCATACTGCACACGAAGGCGCGCCGATCGAGCGCCTTCGTGTCAGTCTCGTTGCCCGCCGTCCGGGCGCATGTCCTCGACTATCCGCTCCGCCGCCGCGCGGGGATCCTCCGCGGCGATGATCGGTCGGCCCACCACGATGAAGCTGGCGCCGGCGGCAATGGCCCCGCCGGGCGTCATCGTGCGTGCCTGATCGTCCTTCCCTCCGCCTGCCCCTCGTCCTGCCACCCCCCCGCGGATGCCGGGCGTGACGATGGCAAAGTCCGCACCGAAGCGCTGCCGGATCTCGACGGTCTCCTGTGGGGACGCGACGACGCCGTCCAGGCCGGCGCCCTGTGCGAGCGACGCCAGCCGCAGCACCTGATCGAGAACAGGGCGGTCGACGCCGCACTCCGAGAGCGCCGCGCCGTCCATGCTGGTAAGGACCGTGACGGCAATCACGAGCGGCGGAGGCTGGCCCAGCCGCGCCGCGGTGTCGTGCGCCTCCTCGTGCGCCGCCCGCATCATGCGCGAGCCGCCCGAGGCATGGACGTTGAGCATCCAGACGCCGAGCTCGGTCGCGGCGGCGACGGCCGTGGCCACGGTGTTGGGGATGTCGTGGAACTTGAGGTCGAGAAACACGCGGTCGCCGCGCTCGACGAACCTGCGCACGAGCGCCGGACCCTCGGCGGTGAACAGACGGCTGCCGATCTTGAACCCGCCGGCCGCGCCGCGCAGGGCATCGGCGAGCGCAGCCGCCTGATCGCCGCGCTCGACATCGAGCGCAATCAGGAGCTGATCCATGCCGTCTCCTTCCTGGTCGTGTCGAGCGTCCCGGTGAGGTCGGCAATCCGCGCGAGGCCGTGCCTCTCCATGTAGGCGCGCAGCCCTTCCAGAACAGTCGTCCACAGAAACGGCTCGACGAAGTTCGCGGTGCCGATCTGCACGGCGGTCGCCCCCGCGATCATGAACTCCAGCACGTCCTCGGCGGTCGCGATCCCGCCCATGCCGATGATGGGCAGCTTCACGACCTGGCGGCATTCGTAGACCATGCGCACGGCAATCGGCCGGATCGCGGGGCCGCTCAGCCCGCCGACGATGTTGGTGAGCTTCGGGCGGCGGGTGTGGACGTCGATCGCCATGGCGAGGAAGGTGTTCACCAGCGAGACCGCATCGGCCCCGGCGTCCTCGGCGGCGCGCGCGAACGACGCCACGTCGGTGACGTTCGGCGTCAGCTTCGGAATCACCGGGAGGGGCGTGACCTTCCGGACGGCGCTGACGACGCTGTGCGTGCCGGTCAGGCTGCAGCCGAAGGTGATACCGCCCTCCTTGATGTTGGGGCAGGAGATGTTCAGCTCGATGGCCGCCACGCCCTCGTGATCCGAGAGGATGCGGGCGATCTCGCAGTACTCGTCGATCGTCGTCCCGCAGATGTTGACGAAGACGATGGCGCCGCGATCGCGCAGCTCCGGCAGCTTCTCGCGCACGAAGCGGTGGACGCCGATGCCCTGGAGGCCGATGGCGTTCAGCATGCCGGCGGGGGTCTCGACGATCCGCGGCGGCGGGTGCCCTTCGCGCTCGGCCAGGAACAGCCCCTTGACCGCGACGCCGCCGAGCGACGAGAGATCGACGACGCCCGTGTATTCCACGCCGTAGCCGAAGCAGCCGCTGGCCGCGATGAGCGGGTTCGGCAGCGTGAGCGCGCCGATGGAGACGGAGAGATCCATGTCAGTGGGCGAGGGCGTTCCAGACGATCCGCGAGGCATCGAAGACAGGGCCTTCGAGGCAGGAGCGGACGAAATGGGGCGCCCCGCTGGCATCGCGGGCGAGGACGACGCAACTGTAGCAGCCGCCGAGGCCGCAGCCCATGACCTGCTCGAGCGAGACGTCGCAGGGCACTCCCCGCGAGGCGGCCAGGCGCGCGACAGCGCGCATCATCGGGGTGGGGCCGCAGACGTATACGCGGACGTCGTGACCGCCCGCAGCGTCGAGGGCGGCCTCGAGTGGAGTGGTGACGAACCCCTGGTGCCCGCGCGAGCCGTCCTCGGTCGCGAGGGTGACGCGCGCGCCCATGGCCTCGAAGCGATCGACGCAGTGCAGGTCGCGTGCGCTGCGGGCGCCGTAGAACAGGCGGGGGACGCCGCCGGCCGCGAGCACGGCTTCCGCGAGGGTGACGAAGGGGGCGAGCCCCACGCCGCCGGCGATCATCCAGGCTTCGGTCGGAGGCGCGACGGGCTCGAAGGGACGGCCGAGGGGGCCGAGGCACGCCACGCGGGCGCCGGGCTGGGTTTCGTACAGACGGCCCGTGCCGACGCCGATGCGCTTGTTCAACAACGTGACGCCGATCGGATGACCATCGGGGCCGCGCAGGATTTCGAAGATCGAGAACGGCCGGCGAAGGAGGGGATCGGCGCCGCGTGACGTCTTCACCATCACGAACTGGCCGGGTTGCGCCAGCAGCGCCACCTCGGGCGCCGCCAGCGCGATCACGCTGTAATCGTCCGAGAGCCGCGTGTTCGAAATCACCGCGGCGTCGACGTCGACGGGCATAGGCGAAGTATACACTTGCGCCATGCGCTTCCTGCGGATGCTCACCAACTCGCTGCTCGCGGGCGCGCTGGGCGCGGCGTATCTGACGGTGCTCGTCCTGCAGCTCAACCCGCAGATCCCGATGCTGTCGGCGACGACCTGGCGCTGGTACGTCACGATCGGGATGCTCTACGGCGTGCACCTCGCGGTGATCTTCTATGTCGCGATGGTCGTGCGGGAGTTCTTCGCGCTCGATCCGTTCTCGCCGGGCTGGGCCAGCGTCCGCATGCTCGCGTGGATGGGGGCGGCGGCCGCGGCCGTCGCCTCCACGCTCATGTGGCTGAACGTCCGCGGGTTTTCCGCCGCGCTCACCGAAGACGCCGCCTGGCGGATGACGGCCGGGGCGATCGCGACATCAGCCTCCGCAGTCGTCCTGCTGGCCATCGCCATTGCGCACTACTCCTTCGGCCGGCGCGGCAGCCGGGTCGGCGCCTCGCTCTTCGTGCTCGCCGCCTGCGGATCGCTGGCGCTGCCGCTCGCCGCACGCGGGCACGGCGTCGGCCCGCTGCCGCCGACGCCCGCGTTCGGCGCGGACGCCGGGTCGGGTGCCCCCGCGACCGATGGCCCGCGTGTCGTCATGATCCTCCTCGACGGCGCGTCGATGGACTACATCCTGCCGCGCGTGGCCGAGGGACGCCTGCCGGCGTTCGCGAAGCTGCTCGACCGCGGCGCGGTGATCGATCTCGCCACCACTCGTCCCACGCAGCCGGACCCGGTGTGGGCCGCGGTCGCGACCGGAATGTACCCCTCGAAGAACGGCGTCCGGTCGGCCGGGGCGTACTATGCGAGGGGCGACGACCGGGCAGTCGATCTCCTGCCGGACCACTGCCTCTCCCACATGCTCGTACGCCTGGGCTTCCTGCGAAACGAGCCGGCAGCCTCCACCGCCTGGCGCGCGCGTCCGCTGTGGTCGATCGTATCGGGCGCCGGGCTCCCGGTGGCGGTCGTCCGCTGGCCGCTCACCCACCCGGCATCGCCGGTACACGGCTTCCTCGTGAGCGACCGCTTTCATCAGGTCATGGACTCCATCGTGGATTTCGACCGCGCGGCCTACCCGGCCGCCGTCCTGCCGGCGCTGCAGTCGGCGTTCGCGGAGGCGGACGATCCCGCGACACGGGCAGTGCCCGGTAGCCCGGCGCCGCTCGAGGGGCCTGAAGGCCCGGCGCTGCGGCGCGATCGCTTCTACGCCTCCGCGCTGGGCGATCTCCGCCGGGGCGCCGAGGCACGATTCACCGCCCTCCGCTACGACGGGCTCGACGCCGTCGGGCACCGCTACTTCAGCGTGACTCAGCCACGCGGCTTTCGCGATCTCGGCGACGACGAGCGCCGGAGGCTGGTGCGGATCGTGGACGGCTACTACGCCTTCATCGACGCCGAGCTCGCCGCCGCGGCGGCGCGCATGGGGCCCGACGATCTACTCGTGGTGGTGTCGGGATTCGGGATGCAGCCGCTCAGCCAGTTCAAGCGGATCATCGGCCGCCTGCTCGGCGACCCGGACCTCACCGGCACCCACGAGCGTGCCCCCGACGGCTTCCTGCTCGCCTACGGCGCCGCCGTGGCACAGGGCCGGCGCCCCCGCGGTTCGATCGTGGACGTCGCACCGACGCTGCTGTACTTTCTCGGCCTGCCCGTCGCCCGCGACATGGACGGCTTCGCCCGCGCCGACATCTTCACCCGCGCCTACACCGCCGAGCGCCCCATCGTCTTCATCCCCACCTACAGCTACTGAACCCGGCAGAACCCCGCAGAACCGTGTGTGCTAAAATCCCCCGAACTCTTTAACGACGGCCCTGTGAGGCCGCCAAGAGGTAACCCTGTGACTCCTTCCTTCGCGCCCCTTCGGCTGTTGCCGCGCCCGGCACGTCACCCGCGTCCGCATACTGTCGCACCGGAGCCGCCGTGCCGCTCGTGATGGACGGCGATCGCATGGCCCGCGCGCTGACGCGCATCGCGCACGAGATCCTCGAGCGCAACCGGGGTCTCGACGAGATCGCCCTCGTCGGCATTCGCACCCGCGGAGTGCCGCTCGCCAGACGCCTGGCGCGTGCGCTCCACGAGATCAACGGCGACAACGTGCCGACCGGCGCGCTCGACATCACCCTCTACCGCGACGACCTGATGCGCCATCCTGTCGGGCCGCAGCCGGTGGTCCGCCGCACCGAGATCCCCTTCTCGATCGACAACCGCAAGATTCTGCTGGTAGACGATGTGCTGTATACCGGGCGGACGATCCGGGCGGCGCTCGACGCGCTGATCGATTTCGGCCGGCCCCGCGCCATTCAGTTGATCGTGCTCGTGGACCGCGGCCACCGCGAGCTGCCCATCAAGGCGGACTACGTCGGCAAGAACCTGCCGACATCCGCCCGCCAGAGCATCCAGGTGCGGCTGCAGGAGATCGACGGCGCCGACGAAGTCGTGCTCGAGGAGGGGGCATGACGACCGCTGCCGATGTGCCGGCCGCGACGGCGCTGAAGTCGCGCCATCTTCTGGGCATCGCGGGTCTCGAGGCCGGCGAGATCACGCTCATCCTCGACACGGCGGTGGCGATGAAGGAGATCGGCGGGCGCGCGATCAAGAAGGTCCCGACGCTCCGCGGTCGCACGGTCGTCAACCTGTTTTTCGAGCCGAGCACCCGGACCCGCACCTCCTTTGAGATCGCCGAGAAGCGGCTGAGCGCCGATACCCTCAGCATCGCGACCGCCACCTCCAGTGTCACGAAGGGGGAGAGCCTCCTCGACACCGTCAGGAATCTCGAGGCGATGCTGCCCGACATGATCGTCATGCGGCACGCCTCGTCTGGCGCCCCGCATCTCCTGGCGCGCACCTGCCGATCCGCGATCATCAACGCCGGGGACGGCATGCACGAGCACCCGACGCAGGCCCTGCTCGACGCCTTCACGATCCGGGAACACAAGGGCCGGCTCGCCGGCCTGAAGATCGCCATCGTCGGCGACCTGCTGCACAGCCGGGTGCTTCGATCGAATGTGCTGCTGCTCAACCTGATGGGGGCCGAGGTCTGGGCGTGCGGCCCCGCCACGCTGATGCCGGCGGGGTTCGACCGCTTCGGCGTACGGGCGACAACGTCGGTGGACGAGGCGATCGAAGGGGCGGACGTGGTAATGATGCTGCGCATCCAGCACGAGCGGATGCACGGCCACTTCATTCCATCGGTGCGTGAGTACTTCACCCTCTTCGGGCTCACGCCCGATCGCATGCGCCGTGCGGCGCCCGACGCCATCGTGATGCACCCGGGGCCGATGAATCGCGGCGTCGAGATCGACTCGGCGGTGGCGGACGGCCCGTTCTCGGTGATTCTGGAGCAGGTCTCCAACGGCGTCGCGGTCCGCATGGCCGTGCTCTACCTGCTGTCGGGCCGGGACGCCGACGCGCCCCTCGACGAGCATTGAAGGCGGACAACGAGTGATGAAACTGCTGTTGAAGGGCGGCCGGGTGATCGACCCGGCCAACGGGCGCGACGGGGCGCTGGACGTGCTCATCGAGCATGGGCGCATCGCCCGGATCGGACGGGAGCTGCCGGTGGACGGGGCGGAAGTGTTCGAACTGAGGTCCGGCTGGATCGTGTCGCCCGGTCTCATCGACATTCACGTACACCTGCGCGAGCCGGGGCAGGAGCACAAGGAGACGGTCGCCACCGGCACCGCGTCTGCCGTCGCCGGAGGCTTCACGGCGGTCGCGTGTATGCCGAACACGGATCCGATCAACGACCACGCCGGCATCACGCAGTTCATCCTCAAGAAGGCGGCCGAAGCCGGCCTCGCACGGGTCTATCCGATCGGTGCCGTGTCGATCGGCTCGGCGGGCGAGCGGCTGGCGGAGCTGGGCGAACAGAAGGCCGCAGGGTGCGTGGCGTTCACGGATGACGGACGGCCGGTGGCGACGGCGCTCCTGATGCGCCGCGCGCTCGAGTACGCGGGCATGCTGAATGTGCCCGTCATCGATCACTGCGAAGATCCGTCGCTCAAAGCTGACGGTGTCGCACACGAAGGCTACTTCGCGTCGCAGCTGGGCCTGCGCGGAATCCCCGGCGAGGCGGAATCCATCATGGTGGAGCGCGATGTCTCGCTCGCGGAGCTCGCCGGGGCCCACGTCCACATTGCCCACATGAGCGCCCGGCAATCCCTCAGGGCCGTCCGGGCTGGGAAGGAGCGGGGCGTGCGCGTCACCTGCGAGGTCGCGCCGCATCACTTCACGCTGACCGACGAATCCCTCGACGGCCCCGTCCGCTACGACACCAACCTCAAGATGAACCCGCCGCTGCGCGCGGACGCCGACCGCGACGCCATGCTCGAAGGGATCGCGGACGGCAGCGTGGACGTCATCGCCACCGACCACGCGCCCCATCACGCCGACGAGAAGATGGTGGAGTTCGACCGCGCCCCCTTCGGCATCGTCGGGCTCGAAACGGCGGTGCCGATCGTGTTCGAGCGGCTGGTGCACACCGGGCGGATCACGCTGCGCCGGATGATCGAGCTGCTCTCGGTGAATCCCGCCGACGTCATGCACCTGCCGGGCGGACGGCTGACGGAAGGGGCGCCCGCCGACATCACGATTCTCGATCCCGACCGTCCGGTGCGGGTGGACGCGGCGTCGCTGAAATCGAAGTCGAGGAACACCCCGTTCGACGGCTGGCAGATGAAGGGGGGCGTGATTGCGACCATTGTCGGCGGCCGGGTGCTGTATCGCGCGTCCGATGCATAGGACGCGTGGCGGCCGGCGCCTTTCAGATCGAGGATGCACCGCATGACAGGACGTCAGAGCCCGGGGGACCCGCGCCAGCAGGCGCTGAAGACGCTGCAGGATCTCGAAGTGCTGATGCGCGACGGGCATTTCGACTACGGCAACGGCTTCCACGGACGGCTGTACCTCAATCCCCATCAGTTGTTCCGCCATCCCTCGACCATCTGGCGGCTCGCCCAGGACCTGCTCGAGATCCTGCCGGCCGACCTGCTGGCCCGCACCGACGTCGTCGCCGGCCCGGCCACCGGCGGCGCGCTGCTCGCGCACACGCTCGCGGGGCTGCTCGACGGCCGCCGCGCGCTCACGCATCCGCCGTCCAGCTTCGCACCCATCACCTGTGACGCGGACGGCTTCTCGCTGCGCAGCTTCTACGCCAACCAGATGAAGGGGCAGCGGGTGCTGCTGGCAGATGATGTGAGGAATACCGGAAAGACGTTTCAGCGTTGCGCCGAGCTCGTGACCGCGGCCGGCGGGACCGTGCTCGCCACCGTGGAAATCTGCGACCGGATGGAAGCCATCGCGTTGCTCGACGTGCCGAACTACGCGCTGGCCGAGTATCCCGCCCCGCGAAACTATCCGGCCGCCGAGTGCCCCATGTGCAAGGCAGGGGAGGCGATTACGACATTCTGAGGAGCTGTCAGCTATCAGCTGTCTTCCAGCTTCCAGAACCTCGCAGAACCCTTGGATTTATCGTCCGATCGTCGTGGCCGTGCTGACCTGAAACCGTCTGGACATTGGCGTACGTCGCCCGGCAGGCGCCACCCGGTGATACATTGATATCATAGTCAGTATGCGAACCATCATTTCCCTCGACGATGCGCTGCACCGACGGGCGAAGACCTACGCGGCCCGGCACGGGACGACCCTGACCGCGCTCGTGGAGGAGGCCCTCCGGGCGCGCCTGGCAGAACGCGGTGGCAAACGCCGGCCGCCGGTGCGCCTTCCGACGTTCAAGGGGCAGGGATTGCAGTCGGGACTGAGCCTTGATGCCATGGGGACCATCTACGATCGCTTGGACGGCCTCCGATGATCGCGCCTGACGTCAATGTCCTGTTATATGCCTTTCGCGAGGACAGCGAGCGCCACCCGGAGTACCACGCCTGGTTGCAGGATGCTCTGAACGGGACGGAGCCCGTCGCCCTGTTCGAGCCAGTGCTTTCTGCCGTGATGCGTATTGCCACACACCCCGGCATCTTCAAGCCGCCAAGTCCGCGGAAGCGGGTCGAAGCGTTCGTCGACACGTGCCTCGCCGCGCCGGCCGCACTCGCCGTTCGTGCTGAGGCGGCCCACTGGGCGATCTTCCGGGAGCTCTGTACGAAGGCGGATTGTCGCGGGAATCTCATCCAGGATGCGTACCTGGCCGCGATGGCGCTCCACCACGATTGCACGTACGTCACGACCGATCGCGACTACGGCCGGTTTCCACGACTGCGCTGGCGGCACCCGCTCGACTGAACCACGTCTCAGGTCCAGGGCTCTCGGCCGAGGAACCCGCGGACCCGGTGAATCTATCGTCCGATCGTCGTGGCCGTGCTGACCTGGAAGCGTCTGACATTGCCGTACGTGGCGCGGCCCTCGACGGTTCTTCCCCCGGTCCCGAAGTCGTAGCGTTCGTCCATGGACACCGGCAGGTGCAGGTTGACGCTGGCATCCGCCGCATACTGCACGCGGATGGTGGCGGTCAGGCTGCCGGTTCTGATGACCAGCTCGATCGCCTCGACGGTGCGTTAATCGTTCTCGAAACGCTCGTCCCGATCGAGGGGTTGAGATTGAATCGCGCCCCCTCGTCCACGATCCGCCGGGCCTGTTCGAGCGCATCGGCCTTTGGGCGTATGAAGAGACCTGCCAGGCGGTCCTGCCGGTCCCGGATCGATTGGCCCTCGACCTCGAAGACGTCCCGGAACCGGCCCTCCGGAG
>JANPJN010000584.1:0-4715 GCA_031425515.1 Acidobacteriota bacterium
CGCCGCCGGTTTCGTCAGGAAGGCGTCGCACTTTGCCGCCGCGGCGCGCTCCCGATCCTGCGGAAACACGC
Source organism: Acidobacteriota bacterium (assembly GCA_031425515.1). Classification (GTDB taxonomy): domain Bacteria; phylum Acidobacteriota; class Vicinamibacteria; order Vicinamibacterales; family 2-12-FULL-66-21; genus JALZOC01. The sequence goes on from JANPJN010000584.1 coordinate 72, forward strand.
ACGCCGAAATCACCACGACCGGAACCGGGGGGCCGGGCAGCAGCTTGATGCGCTGCAGCAGCTCGAACCCATCCACGAACGGCATCTGCAGATCCAGCAGCACGATGGCGGGCCGGTGCATGGCGATATCGGCCATGGCTCCGCGCGAGTCCCCCAGGGCCGTCACCTCGTAGCCGAACCCGCGCAGGTACTCCGCGTACGCTTCGCGGCTGTCCCCGTCGTCGTCAATCAGCAGGCATCGTGGCATGACGAGTCACGCTGCAAGAGCCGCCACAAACACTATTTCGCCGTAACTCGTTGTGTTCCGGGGAAGCGCGGCGGTTGAGCCGCGTAAAAGGGGGAGGGGTTGTCGGACAGCTGACGGAGGCTCAGCCGTACGCCCCGGGACCAGGGCTCGCAGGAGCTCCCGCCGCTAGCGGGGCACGGCCCGGAAGATCGACACTGCCACGACTGCACCGAGCACAGCCGTCAGCAGCGAAGCCAGCAGACTGTCCGGGGCGCCCGTCAGAAGTAAGGACAGCACGACGCCCCCGGCCGCACCCGCCAGCGCCGTGGCGACGAGGCCGCGCTGCGATCGGCGCCGCCGCGCGCGGCTGCAGATGTGCCGGTCGCCCAGATACCCGCCGCAGTCGGGACAGGTCGCCATCAGCCTGCCATTCTACTCCCTCGCTCGAGCGCGGAGAACAGCGGCCCGCCCCTGCGCGGCCTGGGCCGCAGTGGTCGACCGGCGCGAAGTCTGCGATTATGATGAGGCCGTATTCCGGCGACGCGGTGCCTGAACGGAAGATACGTTTCGGAGCGCAGATGATGATTCCCACCGAACCGATTGGCAGTCTGCCACGCCCTCCCGCGCTCGTCGCGGCGGTGCAGCAGACCGACAGCGAGGATCCGGCGCTCGACCCGCTGTACGACGCCGCGATCCGCGACACCATCGAGCGCTTCGAGGCCACCGGTTCCCCCGTCATCACCGACGGCGAGCAGCGCAAGTACCACAACTTCTGGACGTATTGCGTCCATGGCCTGCCGAACACGGCGCCTGACGGTTTCCGCATCCCTTTCCGGGCCGGGCACACGCGCCGCATGCCGCGGCTGACGGCGGGACCCTTTCGATACAAGCGCTACGCCGACAGCTACCTCGACGTGGCCCGCCAATACGCGCGCGTGCCGCTCAAGCAGGCCGTGATTTCTCCTTCGGCGCTGAGCCTCATGTACCCCGCGGAGGGCATCCCCGGCTACTCGCGCGATCAATTCATCGACGATCTGCTGGCCGAGCACGAGACGGAGATCCGACGGTGTTTCGCCAAGGGCGCCTGCAAGGTCCAGATCGATTTCACCGAGGGCCGGCTCGCCATGAAGGTCGATCCGACCGGAGAGCTCCTCCATAGCTTCATCGACCTCAACAACCTCGCGCTGTCGCGTTTTACCGACGCTGAGCGGCAGCAGATCGGCGTGCACACCTGCCCCGGTGGCGATCGCGATTCGACGCACAGCGCGGATGTGGACTACGAGGAGCTGCTCCCGAGCCTCTTCGAGCTCAAGGTCGGGAGCTTCTACATCGCCCTCGCGGGTGAAAAGGACCGCGCCCACGTGCTCCGGATCATCCGGCACTGCCTCAAGCCGGATCATCGCGTGTTCGTCGGTGTCATCGCCTCGATCGATCCGCGCGTGGAGACGCCCGAAGAAGTCCGTGACCGTGTCCTCGAGGCCGCCGAGTACGTGCCGGTGGCGCAGCTCGGAACGACAGACGATTGCGGCTTTTCCCCGTTCTCCGACGACACGTCCACGACGCGCGACACGGCCTTCGCGAAGATCCGTGCGCGCGTGGCCGGCACGGCGCTCGCCAGCACGATGCTCGGAGCGGGATGATGGCGGCCACCGACGACGAGGACGGGCTGCTGCGGTCGGTCGCACTCCAGAACGCCACGAGTATCCTGGCGGCCCGCCAGCGTGCCGAAGAGGAGCTGCTGCGCACCCGCGAAGAGCTGCGCCTGAACCAGGAGCGGCTGCACGCCGCGCTGTGGGCCGCGGGCACGGGCACGTTCCGCTGGAACATCCAGAGCAACATCGTGGACTGGGACGGCAACCTCGATCGGCTGTTCGGCCTGGAATCGGACCGCGCGAGCCAGTCGCTCACCACCTTCATCTCGGCGGTGCACGCCGAGGATCGCCCGGCGCTCATCGCCGCCCTCGAGCACTCCGCCACGGAGGGCGCCGACTTCGATCAGGAATTCCGCGTGGTCTGGCCCGACGGATCCGTCCACTGGATCAGGGATAAGGCCAAGGCGTTCATGGACGAGCGCGGCCGGCCGCTCTACATGACGGGCGCGTGTGCCGACATCACGAGCCGTCGGGAGGACGCCGAGGCTCTTCGCGACAGCGAGCGGCGGCACCGGGAGCTCGCGCGGGTCCTCCATGACGAGACCCGCGTGCTCGAACTGCTCAACGAAACCGGTCGTGCCCTGGGGTCCACGCTGGACCTGCAGTCGTTGCTCCAGGCCGTCACCGATGCGGCCACCGCCCTCAGCGGCGCGCGCTTCGGCGCCTTCTTCTACAACGTCACGTCCGACACGGGGAACTCGTACCTCCTGTACACGCTGTCGGGCGCCCCGCCTGAAGCCTTCGAGCGCTTCGGGCAGCCGCGCGCCACCGCCCTTTTCGGGCCGACCTTCCGGGGCGAATCTCCGATCCGGTGCGATGATGTGCGTGCCGATCCCCGGTACGGACACATGGGCCCGCACCACGGCCTGCCAGACGGGCATCCGCCGGTGCGCAGCTATCTGGCGGTGCCCGTGCGATCGCGCTCGGGAGACGTCATCGGCGGACTGTTCTTCGGCCACTCCGAGCCCGCCGTCTTCACCGAACGGACCGAGCGGCTGATCGTGGGCGTCGCGGCACAGGCCGGGATTGCGATCGACAACGCCCGACTTTACGAGGCGGCGCAGCAGGCAGCAGAGGAGCGCATGCGGCTGCTCGAGAGCGAACGCGCCGCACGCGCCACAGCCGAGCGGATGAGCGAGATGAAAGACGAGTTCCTGGCGACGCTCTCGCACGAGCTCCGGACGCCGCTCAACGCCATTCTCGGCTGGTCGCAGGTGCTGAAGGCCGGCGCCAGAAATCCCGCCGATCTCTTGAAGGGCATCGAGACGATCGAGCGCAACGCCCGCATCCAGACACAGCTCATCGAAGACCTCCTCGACATGAGCCGCATCACGTCCGGGACGCTGCGCCTCGACCCCAGGATCATTCGCCCGGCGGATTTCGTCGATGCCGCCATCGGGACGGTGCAGCCATCCGCCGACGCCCGGGGGATCCACCTCGAGACGTCGATCGATTCGCAGGCAGGCCCCATCTTCGGCGACACGGGACGACTCCAGCAGGTGGTCTGGAACCTCCTGTCGAACGCCATCAAGTTCACGCCGGCCGGAGGCCGCGTCCACCTCGCGGTCGAGCGCGCCAACGCGCACGTGCGACTCACCATCACGGACACGGGCGTCGGGATCGACCCCGCGTTCATCCCCTATCTCTTCGAGCGCTTCCGCCAGGCGGATGCGTCCACCACGCGCGCGTACGGCGGCCTCGGCCTGGGGCTCTCCATCGTCAAACGCCTGATCGAGCTGCACGGGGGCACCGTGGAGGTGCGCAGCCCGGGGCAGGGGCAGGGGACGACGGTGACGGTGGAGCTGCCTCGCGCCGCGGGCAGCCAGATGGCCGACAGCATCCGGACTGAACCGGCGCGCGCGCGCGTGGCACCGGGCACGTCGGAGCTTGCCGGGCTGACCGTGCTCGTCGTGGACGATCAGCAGGACGCACGCGATCTCATGAGGCGGGTCCTCGAAGACGTCGGCGCCGAGGTGGTCACCGCGCAGAGCGCGTCCGAGGCCGTGGCGCTGGTCGAGGGTCGCAAGCCGGATGTGATGGTGACCGACATCGGGATGCCGGACGCGGATGGCTTTCAGCTCCTGCGGTGGGTCCGCCTGCTGGGAGCCGATCGGGGAGGGAAGGTGCCGGCGATTGCGCTGACCGCGTTCGGGCGGACTGAGGACAGGACGCGGGCCCTGCGTGCCGGCTTTGCCGTGCACGTGGCGAAGCCCCTGGACCCGGCGGAGCTCGTCGCGACCATCGCGAGCGTCGCGGGCCGCGTGGACCGGTAGCGGCTCCGGGCGCGTTTCAGCCTGCCGGTGGAGCTGAGACCGGCTGGATTTTCCACTCGACGGTGCGGGTGGAGGGCCCGCCGCCGTCCATGTCGACTTCCACGGCCAGCGGCTTCCGTTCACGTGGCCGCAGGATCATCTCCTCCTGGACGAACTGCCCGGCCGCCGCAAGCTCGAGCCCCTTCGCCACGCGCGGGCGATCGGCGCCGACGAACGCGAGCAGGCTCCGTCCCATGGCGCCCCGGGCCGAAATATTGAGCAGCCGGCAGGCACTGGCGTTCACGCCGACGATCGAACCGAAGTGGTCCGTGGTCACGACCGACGCCTCCCGGGTCTGTGGCGACGCGCTCAGCAGGCGGTCGAGGGTTCGCACGAGCCGATAGCCGGGCACCGGGTCCAGCAGATACTCGTTGGCGCCGGCGCCTATCCCCTGCTGTCGCGCGGACGCCGATCGGTAGACGGAACTGATCATCACGACAGGGATGCCCGGGTG
>JANPJN010000585.1:0-2720 GCA_031425515.1 Acidobacteriota bacterium
TCGATCGTGCCGTAGCTCGGATGAATATTCTCGTAATCCGCGATGTCGTACCCATCGTCTTTGAGCGGCGACGGATAGAAGGGGAGAATCCAGAGGCAATTCACGCCCAGGCTCTGGAGATACTCCAGCTTCTGGGTGAGCCCCTGGAAATCCCCGACACCGTCATTGCTGCTGTCGAAGAAGGCGCGGACGTGCGCCTGATAGATGATCGCGTCCTTGTACCAGAGGGAGTCGGGCATATCTTCGGGGTTCTACGGGGTTCTACGAGGTTCTGGGGTCGGGCAGCGGCCGCGCGAGCTTGACGTGCAGGATGTGGGCCGGGCGCGAGCCGGGTTCGAGGCGCACGTAATTGCGGGCGCCGCGCCAGTAATAACGTTCGCCAGAGAGCAGGTCGATCACCTCGACGGTATCGTGTGGTCCGAAGCCCCACGCGGAAAGCGGCAGCTCGACATACCCATGCTGCATCTTGAACGCGTCGACATTGACGATGCAGAGGATCAGGTCGGTGCCGTCGCCCGATCGTTTGCTGTAGCAGAGCAGTTCGGGGTTGTCGGTCGAGTGGAAGGCGAGCCCGTGGTCGTGCTGGAGCGCCGGGTGCTCGCGCCGGATGGCGTTGACAGTACGGATGAGGCCGGAGAGGTTTCCGGGCTGGTCGAAGTTGCGCGGACGGATTTGATACTTCTCCGAATCGAGATATTCCTCGCTTCCGGGTTTGACGGGGACGTTCTCGGCAAGCTCGTAGCCGCTGTAGATGCCGTACGACGCGCCGAGCGTGGCCGCCAGGACGAGACGGACTTCGAAGGCCGGCCGCCCGCCATGCTGCAGATACTCGTGCAGGATGTCCGGGGTGTTCGCGAAGAGGTTCGGCCGCATGTACTCGCGCACGTCCGTCTGCGTGAGCTCGGTGAAGTATTCGGTCAGCTCCGCCGACGTGGTCCGCCAGGTGAAGTAGCTGTAGGACTGCGAGAAGCCGCATTTGGCGAGGTAGCGCATCAGCTTCGGCCTCGTGAAGGCCTCCGACAGGAAGATCGTGTCCGGGTGCTGCCGGCGGATCTCTCCCAGCGCCCAGTGCCAGAACCGGAACGGCTTCGTATGCGGGTTGTCCACGCGGAAGATGCGGACGCCGTGCCCGACCCAGAACTCGACCACGGACTTGAGCTCGTGCCAGAGGGCCGGCCATTCGTTGGACTCGAAGTTGATCGGATAGATGTCCTGATACTTCTTCGGCGGGTTCTCGGCGTACTTGATCGTGCCGTCGGGCCGGTGGCGGAACCATTCCGGATGCTCGCGCACCCAGGGATGATCGGGTGACGCCTGGTAGGCGATATCGAGAGCGATCTCGAGCCCGAGGCCGCCGGCTGCGTGCACGAAGCGATCGAAATCCTCGAGCGTGCCGAGCCCGGGCTCCACCGCCGTGTGGCCACCCTCCTCGGCCCCGATCGCCCAGGGGCTGCCCGGGTCGCCGGGGCCGGGCGTGAGGCTGTTGTTCGGCCCCTTGCGGAAGCTCTGGCCGATCGGATGGATCGGCGGCAGGTACACCACGTCGAACCCCATCGATGCGATGTAGGGCAGCATGCGGGCCGCCTCGTCGAAGGTGGCGCTGCGTGACGGATCGCTGCCCGCCGATCGCGGGAACATCTCGTACCACGCGCCAAAGCGTGCGCGCGTCCGCTCCACCAGGACGCCGAGGACCGGCTCGAACCGCGTGGCCATCCGCCGATCGGGGTGCGCTGCGATTACGCGCGCAAAGGACTCGTCTCGGGCCGCCGTGACGCGGTCGGACGTCGGGAGCGATGTGTCCGCCAGGCGCGCCGCCGTGGCGGAGACGCTCTCCGGCGTGCCGGCGGAGAGGGAGGCGCAGTCGCGCAGCAGCGCGCTGCCTTCGAGCAGCTCGCTCGCCACGTCCTGGCCGGCGTCCGCCTTCTTGCCAAGGTCGCGCCGCCAGCTCGCGAAGGCGTCGATCCATCCCTCCACCGTGTACTCGCAGGTGCCGATGCTGTCCACGACGAAACTGGCGCTCCATCCGTCGTTGGTCGTCCGCGCCATCGGCACTTCCTGCCAGGCGTCACCGGTCTTCCGGTAGAGCAGGGCGGCGGCGATCTCGTCGTGCCCGTCGGCAAAGATGTCGGCCGACACGGTCACCCGTTCGCCGGGTGTCCGCTTCACGGGAAATCGGCCGTCGTCCACCTGAGGACGCACGGCCTCCACGATGACCCGCCTGGCGAGACGTGGATCCAGTGCCGGCGATTCTGGCGTCCCGGTCTTTGCCTGCGCAACGGACGGCGTGGTCTTCTTCATCGAACCTGCTCGCTTGGACATAGTTCCTTTTCAGCTATCAGCTATCAGCTTTCAGCCGACAGCTTCCAGTTTCCGGCTTCTCGCTTCCGGCTCCTCAACTGGACGGTTGCGCTCTCGGCCTCAGTCCGCACTGCGCAACATCTCCTGTCAGCAGACGCCCATCGGGCCCCAGTCGTCCACGCGGCGAAGATCCTCCTTGCGGCAATTGAGCTTGAGGACGGCCATCGATCGCGAGAGCAGCTCGTACCGGCCGCCGGCGCGCAGGCGCCGCGGCGGCGCCCAGGGATCGGCGGTGTCGATGAGCGTCTCCCACCGCTCTTCGGCGGCCGTCACCGGCAGGGTGAAGGCCAGGGGTGCTTCGTCCGCATTCAGGATGAGCAGGAGCGTGTCCGAGATGATGCGCCCACCGCGCTCGTCCACCT
>JANPJN010000586.1:0-14055 GCA_031425515.1 Acidobacteriota bacterium
TCGGCGACGGCGATTTGGCGGAAGTCGCGACGGCTGGCGCGGTTGCTGGACGGGGCCGGGCGCGCTCCCCCATCAAGAGCCGAATCTGATCGCGCGAGAGCGGCCCGCGCAGGTACGACAGCGTCCAGCGCGTGTGGAAGATCCGGGGCTTCTGCTCGTGGACGTTGTGGAGCAGGAAGACACGCTTGGGCAGCGCGGACAGCAGGCGATCGGCTTCGGCGCGATCGAGCGCGCCGGAGGCCGCCCCCTCCAGGCCGTCGAGCACGCGCGCCTTGTCGCGCTCGGTCTGCAGCCGTCCGAGAAACCACGTGCCGATGTTGGACAGCCCCTTGTAGTCGAGATCCACGGGGTTCTGCGTGGCGAGGACCACCCCCAGCCCGAACGCGCGCCCCTGCTTGAGGATGGTGAGCAGCGGCAGCTTCGACGGCGGATTGGCGACCGGCGGGAGGAATCCCGCGATCTCGTCCATGTAGAGCACCGCGCGCAGGCTGGAGGTCCCGGTGAGACCGCGCATCCACGCGAGCATCTGGTTGAAGAGCAACGACACGAAGAACATCCGTTCGGCATCGCCCAGGTGCGCGATGGAGAACACGACGACCCGCGGCCTGCCGTCGGCCGTGTAGAGCAGGTGGGCAGGGTCGAGCGGTTCGCCGTCGAACCACTGTTCGAACCCCGGCGCGGCGAGCACGCCGTTGATGCGCATCGCCAGTTCGAACCGCTCGCGCTCCGGCACGAACGAATCGAGATCGACGACCCCGACCGTCTTGAACGGCGGCGACTGCACCTGCTGGATGAGCGCCGGCAGATCGAGGTCGCGCCCCTCCTTCCAGGCCCCCGTCAGCACCGTCGTGACGAGCGTGTGCGCGGGGCTCCGGGGCTGCGCCTCGGCACCCGCGAGCGAGAGCAGGCTCGTCGCGGTGTTCGCCGCGCGCTCGGCGAGCAGTTCCCCGTCCTGCCGCACGGCCTCCGGCGGCGCCGCAAACGAGCTGAGCATCGACACGGGAAGCCCGGCGCGGCTGCCGGGCGTGTAGATCGCAAACTCCGCGGCGGCGCGAAGGCGCGCAATCCTGGCGCCGTCCTGCCCGGACTCCGCGAGCCCCTTCGTCCACGTCTCGGCCTGGCGCGCCGCAAAATCGTCTGGCGACATGCCCGCGCGCCGCGCCTCGTCTTCGTCAATCCACGGCCGGAACTCCGCCGGCGAGAGAAACGGGAACGTCAGCAGCAGGTCGGCAAGATCCCCCTTGGGATCGATCGCGATGACGGGCACACCATCGATGGCGGCCTCCTCGATGAGCGAGAGGCACAGGCCGGTTTTTCCGCTGCCCGTCATGCCGACGCACATGGCATGCGTCACGAGATCGCGCGAGTCGTACAGCACCGGCGTGTCGAGCGGACGGCCGGCGGTCAGGTCATAGTCGCGGCCAAGGTAGAAGAGGCCGAGCTTCTCGAAATCCTGCATGCCTCATGGTAACGGAGGCGAGGGCCGCTGCAGCCAGAGATGCAGCGGGACCGACAGGACCCAGTAGCGCTTGCGCAGCTCGATGATGTGGCCCGCATAGTCCGATTTCAGGAACTGGCCGGCGAGCAGGGCGCCGCGCAGTTTCCTGATCTCGTACTTGTACAAATCGCGCACCGCGTCGCGCAGGAAGTCGGGCGGCGTGGCGGTCGAGGGGATGAGTCCGTGCCGCGCGAGCTCGTCGAGGATCTGCGGGTGATAGGTCACGATGTGCACGTCTGTTACTATGCCGCGCAAGGAGACGCCATGGCTGATGATGTCCAGCGAGATGAAGATTCGTCCATTCTGACCCAGGCCGCCAAGACGATAGGGAACACCCTGGGGACCGCGTCGCGCGTGGTCGCGGGAACGGCACAGGCGGCCTCCGGTGCCGCGACTGCCGCCGCAGGGGCCGCCACCTCGGTCGCGGCCGGGGCGAGCAGCGCCCTCGAGCAGACGGCCAAACCGCGGCGCGCCGTGCGGCGCACCGTCCGTCGCGCGGTCAAGCAGGTCCAGCGTCAGGTCAAGGTGACCGTGCGCAAGGCGCGCAAGGTGGTGGCCGCGCGCGGTGCGAAGAAGGCCGCGCCGCCGAAAGGGGCCAGGCGGAAGGCAGACAAGGCCGCGTCCGCCAAGGCAAAGCCCGCCCCCAGGACCACGACGAAGAAGAAGGCCGGCAAAGCCGGCAAGCGCCCCGCGGCCAAGCGCCGCTGACCGTACGTACGAAGGGCAGGCCCGGGGCCTGCCCTCTTCCCGCCGGGACTGACGCCTTACCGCTGCTGCAACTGGCGCGTGTTGTTCATGTTCTTCGCCACAATCGCGGCCGAGGCGACGTTCAGAAGCATCCCGGTCACGAACGCGGCCTTGCGGTTCTTCTTCCCCATCAGCTTGAGCGCCCCGATGGCGCCGACCGACATCGCGGCCTTCATCGCCATCGCCTGTCCGTAGCCGCCCGACATCAGCGGGTTCGCTTCGCGGGCGCCGGCCTGGCGCGCGCGCACGGTTGACGCCATGTCGAGCACCTGCATGGCGGCATACGATCCGAGCATCGCATTCATCATCGTCGAGGAAGGACCCGGCTGGACCCCCTCGCGTGCCCAGGCCGCCGCAACTGCCGTCGAAGGCGCCATCGAGGATGCATCCCCAGCCGCCCACACCGGCGTGGCGAACGTGAGGATGACGAGGGCGGCAACGGTTGAAAGGCAGCGCATCCGGAACTCCTTGGCTCGGTCGCGCTCAATTGCGCGATGCCAGCCATGGAAGCGGGATTGATGCCGACCTGTGCTGATGAAGCAAGTCCAAACGGGTCAGTAGCTTACGGGAATCACGCGACTCAAAGCCGTGTGCGATTGAGCGGGTTCACCCAGCGTGTGCGGCCGCAGGCGCACACGCTCCAAACGGTTCTACGAGGTTCTACGGCGTTCGGCGGGCCCGGCTGGGCCGCGGCGCGGGGCGGCGCTACTGGATGGGGGTGCCGGCGGCGGGGCCGCCATTCTCGGGCATGGTCGCCGAGAGCGTCGCATCGTGCTGGTAGATCACACCGTCGGCATTGGTGCCGAAGAACTTGTTCACCGTGCTCGCGTCGAGCGGGTCGGCCACGGCGGCATAGCCGGGCGACGCCGCGCCGGCCCCCAGGCCGTTGCACGTCGCCGGAGCACCGCCCAGGGGCGTGCCCGCCATACTGAACAGATAGCCGCTCCGGTCGAATGTGAAGCCCGAAGACAATTCGGGCGGCAGGAAGCCCGACGGATTGCCCGGAGCCGGGTTCCCCAGCGTCGGAAAGTCCGGAGAGTAGAAACCGAACCCACACGAAATCGCATACGTGAGCTGCGCGCTGTTCACGACCCGCAGCGTGCCGAGTGCCGACGACACCTGTGCGGCGCCGCGGGCGCGCATCAGCCCGGGAATGGCCATCGAGGCGAGGACCCCGACGATGGCGACGACGAAGAGCATGTCAACGAGCGTGAACCCCGCGTCACGGCGTCGGCGAATCGATGGCGTCAACTCCATGGCTCTCTTCTGCACTCCGCACCTGACAATTTGTGTCAACCTGCCGATTTTCGACAGGCCCAAAGTGTCCGCACCCGGCTTCCCAAACCGCCGCAGGATCCGCGAGAGTTCTGCAACGTGTTGCACCACAAAGGCTTGCCAGCATGGCGGTGCGGTCGGCTCTCTGCGAACGCCAGGAAAAGTGCAAAAATGGCACCACGACCGTAAGGCGCCTCAGCGCGTCAGCTTCCTGTACTTGATGCGATGCGGCTGGTCGGCCTCGGCCCCCAGCCGCCGATGGCGATCGGCCTCGTAGTCCTGATAGTTGCCCTCGAACCACACGACCTTGCTGTCGCCTTCGAAGGCGAGCATGTGGGTGGCGATACGATCGAGAAACCACCGGTCGTGGCTGATGACGACGGCACAGCCGCCGAAGGACAGCAGCGCCTCTTCCAGCGCTCGCAGCGTATCCACATCGAGATCGTTGGTCGGTTCGTCGAGCAGGAGCAGGTTGGCTCCCCCCTTCAGGAGCTTGGCAAGGTGCACCCGGTTGCGCTCGCCGCCCGACAGCGCCCCGACCTTGCGCTGCTGGTCGCGCCCCTTGAAGTTGAACCACGAGACGTACGCGCGGGACGCCACCTCCCGCTTGCCCAGCTCGACGTTCTCGCGGCCGCCCGTGATCTCTTCCCACACGCTCTTCTCCGAGGCGAGTGAGTCGCGCGACTGGTCCACGTACCCCACCTGCACGGTCTCGCCGATCCGGAGCACCCCGGCGTCGGGCTGCTCCTTCGCGGTGATCATGCGAAACAGCGTGGTCTTCCCCGCCCCGTTGGGACCGATGACGCCCACGATGCCGCCCCGCGGCAGCGTGAACGTCACATCGTCCATCAGCAGCGTCTCGCCGTAGGCCTTGCGGACCCCCCGCGCCTCGACGACGATGTCGCCGAGACGGGGGCCGGGCGGAATATAGATCTCGATCTGATCGAGCTTCTGGGCGCCCTCCTCGCTGAGCAGCGCCTCGTACGCGTTCAGACGCGCCTTGCCTTTGGCCTGCCGGGCGCGCGGCGACATCCTGATCCAGTCGAGCTCGCGCGCGAGCGTGCGCTGCCGTTTGGACTCGGACTTCTCCTCGATCTCCAGACGCTTCTGCTTCTGCTCGAGCCACGAGGAGTAGTTGCCCTCCCAGGGGATGCCGTGCCCGCGATCGAGCTCGAGGATCCAGCCCGCGACGTTATCGAGGAAGTAGCGATCGTGCGTGACGGCGACGACCGTACCCGGATAGTCCTTGAGGAACCGCTCCAGCCACGCCACCGACTCGGCGTCGAGATGGTTGGTGGGCTCGTCGAGCAGGAGCAGGTCAGGGCTCTTGAGCAGCAACCGGCAGAGCGCCACGCGGCGCCGCTCGCCGCCCGACAGCGTCGTGACGTCGGCGTCGGCCGGCGGCAGCCGGAGCGCGTCCATGGCCAGCTCCAGCCGTGAATCGAGGTTCCAGCCGTCAGCCGCCTCGATGCGGTCCTGAACCCGCCCCTGCTCCTCGAGGACCTTCTCCATCTTGCCGGGGGGGAGCTCCTCGCCGAACATCGCGTTGATCTCGTCGTACCGGGCGAGCAGCGCCTTGACCTCCGCCACCCCCTCTTCGACGTTGCCGAGCACGGTCTTGGCAGGATCGAGCTGCGGCTCCTGTTCGAGGAAGCCGATGCTGATCCCCTCGGCGGGCCACGCCTCACCGACGAACTGGCGATCCTGCCCGGACATGATGCGCAGCAAGGTGCTCTTGCCGGATCCGTTCAGCCCGAGCACGCCAATCTTCGCGCCCGGCAGAAACGAGAGCCAGATGTCCTTGAGGACGACGTGGTCGGGAGGATGGACCTTCCCGAGCCCCTTCATGGTGTAGATGAACTGCATAAGTAACGTCAGTGGTCAGAAGGTCAGAAAGTGGATGTGCCGGACTCTGGAAGCTGAGAGTGAACAACTGAGAGCTGAAAGCTGAGAGCTGCCCTCACCGCTTCAGCACGGCCTGGGTAGTGAAGTCTTCACCCGGGTTGATGAACTGGTCCGTCTCGAGACGGTACTGCTTGTCGTAGAGCGTCCGGTAGCGCCCGCCGAGAGCCATCAGCACATCGTGGGACCCGCGCTCGACGATCTCTCCGTGTTCGACGACGAGGATCTGATCGGCGCTGCGGATGGTGGAGAGCCGATGCGCGATGACGAACGTCGTCCGGCCGGCGCGCAGCGACCGCAGGCCGTCCTGGATCAGCGATTCGCTCTCGCTGTCGAGGCTCGACGTCGCTTCGTCCAGCACGAGAATGCGCGGATCGGCCAGGATCGCGCGCGCGATGGCGACGCGCTGCCGCTGCCCGCCCGAGAGCTTGACGCCCCGCTCGCCCACGACCGTGTCGTACTTCTGCTCGAACTCCTCGATGAACTCGTCGGCATGCGCGATCCGGCTCACCGCGCGGATCTCCTCCGCCGTGGCGTCCTTCCGTCCATACCGGATGTTGTCGCCCACGGTGCCGTCGAATAGGAAGTTGTCCTGGAGCACGACGCCGAGCTGGGACCGGTAGTCGCGGAGCCGCACGCTCGCCAGGTCGCGCCCGTCGATGAAGACCCGGCCGGTCAGCGGGCGGTTGAACGCCATGACGAGGCTGATGAGCGTGCTCTTGCCGGACCCGCTGGAGCCGACGAGCGCCGTGGTGCTGCCGGCCGGGGCGGTGAAGGTCACGTGCTTCAACACGGCCACGCCCGGGTTGTACTCGAAGCTGACGTCCTCGAACCGCACCTCGCCGCTGATATCGCCGAACGGTGCACGCGAGCTGTCCTCGTCGTCTTCCGTCCGCATCGTCATCAGCTCGTGAATCCGGTCGAGCCCGGCGAACGCTTCGCTGATCTGCGTGCCGATCGACGCAATCTGGACGACCGGCGCCGCCATCAGCCCGGTAAACAGGATGTAGTTGATGAAGTCTCCCAGCGTCATCGTGCCCGCCAGGATCGACCGGCCGCCGACGATCAGCATGATCACGCCGATCACGCCGACGACCACGGTCGAAAAGGCGGTAATGGCGGAGACGCCGGTAATCGACTGCGCGATGTTGCGGAACAACCGGTTGACGCCGCGAGTGAAGACGAGCTCCTCCCGTTTCTCGGCGGTGTAGGTCTTGACGATCCGGATGCCGCTGAGCGTTTCGTTCAGACGACCTGTGACTTCGGCGTTGATCTTCCCGCGCTCACGGAAGAGGGGACGCAGGCGTTTGAAGGCCACCGCCATGCCGGCGCCGAAGAGCGCGAGCGCGACGATGGTGATGAGCGTGAGGTACCAGTTGAGATAGAAGAGGTACGCGAGCGCGAAGAGCGCCGTGACCAGGCTGCCGGCGAGCTGGGCGAGGCCCGTGCCGACGAGGTTCCGGATCCCTTCGGCGTCCGTCATGATCCGCGAGATGAGGACGCCCGACTGCGTCGAGTCGAAGTAGCTGACGGGAAGGCGCGCCACGTGGGCTTCGACGCGGCGTCGCATCTCGGTGATGGCGCGCTGCGCGGCGACGCCGAGCACCTGCGAGAGGGCGAACGACGACACCGCCTGCACCAGCGTCGCGAGGCCGGCGGCCACGGCGAGCGGCGTGAGCAGGTCCGCGCGTCCCTTGCCGATCACGTCGTCGATCAGGAACTTGGAGGTTGCGGGGAGGACGAGGCCCGAGACGCGGTTGACGAGCATCAGCGCGAGCCCGATGCCGAGGCGTCCGCGGCGGGCCCAGATGAGCGTCCGCGCCTCCTGCCACGCGGCAGACGTCAGCTTCTTCTTCTTCGGTTCGTCTTTGTCGGGCGGGGGCAGGCCGCGCGAGCGATGCCCGCGCGTGCCCTCCGACTTCGGGAGCCGCAGCCCCATGCCTAATGCCACTCTGTAAGGATACTGCCCCGGAGGCGCGCGTGCGCGCCGCCGGGCGTCTCTTGCCTGGAGTGAGGACGGCGGCGGCGACGGCCGGTGATCAGCGTCGGCCGACGTTCACCCGCACTTCTCCCACGATCTGACGTTTGGTGATGTCGCCAAAGACGTGCTGGCGGATCTCCTCGTTGGCGATGTTGGTCACCTTGAGCGACGTGACGAGGCGATCGTTCGCGCCCCAGCGGACACCGAAGCCCGCATTGACGAGCGTGTAGGCGTCGGTCGTCCCGTGATACCGGTCGTCCAGCACGTCCTGCCAGAAGGCGCCGTCCGAATAGCTGACGGACATGTTGGCGAGCACGCGGCCAGCGTCGAGACTCGCGCCGAGGTTGTAGCGGTTCTTTGCCGGCAGGTTCAGCTCGGAAATGTCGAAGCCCTTGGGCTCCGGCGTGTCCTGCCACGAGTAGTTGGCGAAGAGGGTGACGTGCTTCGCCACCGGCGTGTCGATGCCGAGCTCGAGCCCCTTCTGGGTCGTCTTGCCGAAATTCTGGTAGGTGAAGAGGCCCGGAAAGCCCGCGCCCCCCGTCGCCAGGGTGATCACGGCAGCCGGGAGCGGCCAACGGGGCGGCGGATTCGCCGCGGTGTAGCGGGCCGACCGGACCTCGGTAAAGAAGATGTCGTTCTTCGACTTGTTGACGTAGTACGCGGCCGAGAGCACGGTGCGCCCCGCGAGCACGCCCGTGTAGCCCGCTTCGTAGGCGTCCATCGACGTTTCCGTCAGGCTCTCGTTGCCGACCGAGCGCACCGGGAGCGGATACACGAGCCCTGGCGCCAGCGTGAGCCGCTCGGCGATGGTGATGTCGAGGAAGTTGTTGATGACCGACGGGGATCGATACGCGCGGTTGTAGGAGATGCGGAATGTGTGGCCCGGCTGCGGCTTGACGAGCAGCGCCACCCGCGGCGAGAACACGAAGCTGTCGAGATAGTCGAACCGATCGACCCGACCTCCCAGCGATAACCGCAACTGGTCGGCCAGGAAGATCTCGTCCTGCGCGTAGACGCCGAACTCCTTCCGGTTCTCGCTGCCTGGCGCCAGCGACAGGTCGAACTGGTTGAACCGGAGATTGCCGCCGTAGCTCAACACGTGGCGCCTGGCCAGGGTCTGCACGTTGGCGACATCCACGTCCGTGGTCTTGGTGTCGAACGCGAAACGGATCGGCGCGCCCGTGGTATCACGCGTCAGCAGGTTGCCGGCGTCGCCATTGAGCGCCTGACTGAAGGCCGAGACGCGGAGCCCTTTGCGCACGAAGTTCATACGCCCGTAACTCATGAGCGTCCCGCCGTCGATGTCGAACGGCCCGATCCCCGTGTGCATGATGCCTTCGGTGCCGGACACTCCTCCCGTGAACGAGAGGCGGCGGCCATCCTCGAAGTCGTAGTCCACGCGGCCGTCCAGCTTGGGCTGTGAGGTGCCGGTGTTGGTGTAGGCCGGGAAGGGCGTCCCGTTCGGCGCGGA
Organism: Acidobacteriota bacterium; assembly: GCA_031425515.1. Lineage (GTDB taxonomy): Bacteria > Acidobacteriota > Vicinamibacteria > Vicinamibacterales > 2-12-FULL-66-21 > JALZOC01. The sequence goes on from JANPJN010000586.1 coordinate 8,875, forward strand.
CGGAGGCCTCGGCGATCCAGGAATGAATCCTGTCGGGCGCGACAACGGATCCTGGACATATCCCCCGGCGGAGATCTTGAACGCCCAGCGATCGTTGATGGCGGAGGCATGGGTGCCACTCGCATACCACAACGAGCCCGAATCCTCTGCGCCCGCGCGCTCGAACGTCCCCAGTCCAAACGTCCCCGTCGTCCCCTGCATCTCGCGGGGAGACTTCGTGATGACGCTGATGACGCCGTTGACGGCGTTGGCCCCCCACACCGCGGACGCCGGGCCGCGAATCACTTCAATCTGCTTGATCTCGTTCAGGTTGACGGGCAGGAAGTCCCACATCACGAAGCCGAAGAAGTCCTGATACAGGCTGCGGCCGTCGAGCAGGGCGAGCTGCCCGGTCGCGAGCGTGCCGGTCGCCGCGCGGCTGGTCACGTTGATGTCGCGGGCCGAGGTCTGGGTGATGTTGAGGCCCGGGACCGCCCGCAGCAGCTCGGCGAAGTTCTGCGAGGTGGCGCTCTGAATCTGCGCCGCCCCGATCACCGTCATCGTGACGGGGGTATTCGAGAGCTTCTCTTCGGCCCGCGAGCCGCTGACGACGACCGTCTCTTCGTACGTCGTGTCAGCATCTGGCTCGGCCGGAGGCTGCGGAGCCGCCGGCGGGGTCTGACTCCCGGGACCGGCGGGAGCCTGGGCGAACGAGGGAACGGCCGCCGCGGCGGCCAGGACGGTCGCCAGGGCGACCCGCCACAGGGCGTTCATACGCGCTCCTTTTGTGCGCACGCCCGCGAGGGCGGCTGGGGACGACATCGACAGAGGGGACATTAGTGTCCAGTGGTGTGAGAAGTCGTGAAGAACACGTGAAAACACGGTCGGGGCCCGCGCCCCACAGCCGGGCTTGGGATATACCACACCGGTCGGAGCCGTTCAACTCGGGTACACTCAGAGTTTGGATCGCCTGCCCTCCGACCCGCCGGCCCCCCCGACCGACACCGACACGGAGCCGGCCCCCAGGCAGCCGGCGAAGGCTTCCACGGATGTCGTCCCGGCAGACGAGTGGAGCACCTGGCCGGACGACCAACTGCTCGACCTCCGCATCTCCCAGCTCGGGCTGAGCATCGAGGGCAGCACGCTCGAACCGAGGATTGCCGAGCTCCAGCGCGAGATCGACGCGCGGGGCCTCGCCTTTCAGCCCCACTTCTGGCTCTCGGCCGAGTGGTTCTCGCCCGACGGCGTGCCGGGGGTCGCGATTCCCTTTTACCTCGCGCACCCGCGCCTGGAAAAACTCGAACGCGCGCAGATGCTCGAAGTCGAGGGAGGCACCGAGGCATGGTGCCTCAAGATCCTCCGTCACGAGGCCGGGCACGCGATCGATAACGCGTACAAACTGCGGCAGCGGCGCCGCCGGCAGCAGATCTTTGGCCCCTCGTATCTGCAATACCCGGAGTACTACACGCCGAAGCCGTACAGCAAGAGCTTCGTGCTCCATCTCGACAGCTGGTATGCCCAGAGCCACCCGGACGAGGACTTTGCCGAGACGTTTGCCGTCTGGCTGACGCCGGACGCGGACTGGCGCACGCGGTACGTCGACTGGCCGGCGCTCAAGAAGCTGGAATACCTGGACGGGCTGATGCGCGAGCTCGCCGGCAAGCCGATGCTCGTCCGCACCCGCCGCCGGGTGGAGCCGCTGCACACCCTGCGCAAGACCCTCCGCGCGCATTACGCGCGCAAACGACGGCACTACGGCGTGGAGCATCCCCACTTCTACGATCGGGATCTGCGGCGGCTCTTCTCGGACACGCCGGAATACGCCGGCAACATGAAGGCCGCCCGGTTCATCGCGCGGCTCCGCAAGGAGATCCGGCGCATGGTGGCGGCCAATACGGGCGAATACCAGTACACGATCGACCAGGTCCTCGAGAACATGATCACGCGCGCCAACGAGATGAATCTGCGGCTCATGGGCCCGGAGGACCGCACGAAGCTCGACTTCGCCATCATGCTGACGGTGCAGACGATGAACTACCTGCACAGCGGGCGACACCGGGTCGCGCTCTGATCAGGCCTCCGGAGTCTGCTCCGGCGCGTACCGCTCGCGCAGATGGACGGGTTTTGCCTTTCCACGGATGCGCAGATTGATCATCTCGACGAACACCGAGAAGCCCATCGCGAAGTAGATGTAGCCCTTGGGTATGTGCTGGCCGAACCCTTCGAGCAGCAGCGACAGCCCTATGAGGAGGAGGAAGCTCAGCGCCAGCATCTTCACCGTCGGGTGCCGATGCACGAACGCGCTGATCGGTTCGGCGGAGAACATCATGATGCCGACCGACACGACCACGGCGGCAATCATCACCCACAGTTCGTCGACCATCCCCACCGCGGTGATCACGGAATCCAGTGAAAAGACAATATCGAGCAGCATGATCTGCACGATCACGCTCGCAAACGATGCCGCCGTGCGCCCCGCCGCGTGCTCCTCCTCCCCCTCGAGTCGTTCGTGCATCTCGAAGGTGGCCTTGCCAAGCAGGAACAGCCCACCCCCGATGAGGATCAGGTCCCGGCCGGACAACGGATGCCCGAACGGGCTGAAGAAGGGGGCTGTGAGCTTGACGATCCAGGCGAGCGAGAACAGCAGCAGCACGCGCGTGAGCATCGCGCCGATGAGGCCGATCCGCCGCGCGCGGGGCTGGTCGGCCGGCGGCAGCTTTCCCGACAGGATCGAGATGAAGATGATGTTGTCCACGCCAAGCACGATCTCGAGAAAGGTGAGCGTCGCGAAGGCGATCCAGATTTGCGGGTCCGTCAAGGCATCCATCAGCTAATTCACACTCCGAACGCTTCCGCGTCCCACGCGAGCCCCAGTGCCGAGGGGGGGCCCATGAACCCGAGCAAGGCGGATGCCGCCACCACGGCAGGGCTCGCCAGGTAACCTTCCCCGCCAAATCCCATGCGATTCTGCCAGTTCCGGTTAAACGAGGTGATCGCCCGCTCCCCCGGCTTCAGCGCGTCCGCGCCCTGTCCAAAGCAAGGACCGCACCACGAGGCCCGGATCGCTCCCCCCGCGCCGCGAAAGACGTCGGCAATGGTCTCGCCGCCCAGTCTCGGATCGGGCGTCTCGATCTGCCGGCCGACGCCCCCCGATCCCGGAAACACGGTCAGGCCGCGCCGCACCTCCGACATCCCCAGTTCCCGCGCCGCCCGGATCACGAGCGCGGCCTGCAGCAGGTCGTCGTAGCTGCCATTGGTACACGATCCGATCATCGCCTTGTCGAACCGCAGCCGTTCGGCCGCCACCTCGTCGGCCGGAAACGCATTCCCGGGACTGAACGGCCTGGCGATCATCGGACGGACGGTGCCCAGATCCACCTCTTCATCGATGGCATACACCGCCTCCGCCCCCGGACGCTGCGCGGGATACGGCAGGTGTTCTATCCCCTTCCGGCGATACCACTCGTCGGTCACGGCGTCAGCCGCGAAGATGCCGTTGAAGGCCTCGGCCTCCGCCATCATGTTCGCGATGGTATTGCGATAGGCGATCGGAAGCTGGAGGCCCGCGTCCACGAGCTCGACGGACATGCCCTGCGCCTGCTGCGCACCCCAGCGCCGGAGCAGGTCGAGGACGACGTCCTTGCCGCCAACCCAGGGTTGCAGTCGTCCGGTGAACGTGACCCGGCGCTGCCGCGGCAGGGTGCAGTACACGTAGCCCGTCGCCCACCCGAACCCCAGCGTCGTCGAACCCACGCCGATCCCGACCGCACCGTAGGCGCCGTAAGCACGGCTGTGCGAGTCCGCGCCGGGGATGAACTGGCCCGGCAGCACCAGCCCCTGCTCGGGGAAGTAGAAGTGAAAGATGCCGTCGCCCGGCGTCGCGTAATACGGCTTCGCCATCCCGTGCCGCTGCGCGAAGTCGCGCCCGATCGCCGTCTGCCGGTCGTCCGCGTCAAGGCCGGTGAAGACGAAGTGATCGTTCGCGATGGCCGCCTGGCGCGGAAAGATCGCGGCGCCCCCGGTGATCTGGTTGAACGTGTGGATGGCGAACGGAGCCGTGCCGTCGGAGGCCGGTAACAGGTCCGCGTAGGCGCGCAGCGTGACGCCGGGCTGGAACTCACGGGCCGCGAGGCGCTTGTCCACGCGGTGCGCCCAGAGGATTTGCTCCGTGGAGGACATCCGGCGCGCGGCGTCCGGGTCGGGCCAGTCCACCGTGGGCGCCGCGATGACCGAGTCGCGGAGCTCGCGCCGACCCACGGCGAAGATGCCGCCGCTGCGCCGGATCTCTTCTTCCTTGGTCGAGAGCGGCACCGGCTCGTACGCCTGCCCCTGCGTCACGTTCGTGAGGGCCCGCGTCACCGGATCGAAGGTGAAAGCATCGCCATCGCGCGCATCCGCCACCGCTTCCGGGCTCTGCACGACATGCAGCCCGAGGTTGAAGCTGTTGCGGCGGAAGATGTCCCCCATGTTGCGGCCGCAGACGATCACCAGCTCGAGGCCGACTTCCTCGGCGACGCCCTTCAGGCCCGCGGGGCTCATCTCGCGAGACGATCCGATGGCGAAGCGGTCGCCCGCGATGAGGAAGGTCTCGCCGCGATGCACGCGCGCCCGGAAGTCGGGCATCAGGTGCCGGAAGGATCCGGCCTTCCACTTCTCGTCGAGCGTCTCGAGACTCTCCGAGACACAGTCGGCCGCGGGCGTGATCTGGTCGGTGTCGATCGCATCGAGCTTCCGGGCGAACTTCGTGCCGGGGATGCTCAACGGGTCCCACAGAATCAGCGCCCGACCGGTAATCCGCGCGTCCCCCTGCGCAGCCTCCGCGGCCGCCGGCGGATCGGGAAGATCCGCGGCCGAGACGCCAGCCTTCAGGCGCGCCGATTGGATACGCTGCATGCTTCCTCAGATGCTAACACCGCCGCTGACGCGAGCGTAGCGACGAGGACACGGATGTGAGGGACGGGCACGGACGGACACGGAGGCGCCCGCGAGTCACGGTCGACTACGCCACAGTTTCTCCGGAACGCCCGCGTGCACGACACCTACCAGGACACGGATGGGACGGACCAGCACGGACGGACGCGGAGGTGCCCGCGGGTCACGGTCGATCACGCCAACAATTGCTCCGGAACGCCCGCGTGCACGACACCCACGAGGACACGGATGTGACGGACGGGCACGGACGGACACGGAGGCGCCCGCGGG
>JANPJN010000587.1:0-4525 GCA_031425515.1 Acidobacteriota bacterium
CGGAGCCCAGCGAGAGCACCGCGGCCAGCAGGATGCGACGGACGTGGGAGCCGCCGCTCAGTAGCGCGCCACGTCCCGGATTGCGCGGAGCACGTCGGCCGCCTGGGGGAGGATGGCCTCTTCGAGGTCAGGGTGATACGCCACCGGCGTGTCGAGTGCCGCCACCCGGCGGACGGGCGCGTCGAGATGCTCGAACAGGTCGCTGGCAATTCGCGCGGCCAGCTCGGCGCCGAACCCGCACGTCAGCTGATCTTCGTGGGCAATGACGACGCGGCTGGTCTTCGTGACGGCCGTCGCGATCCCGTCCCAGTCGAACGGCGCGATGGTGCGGAGGTCGATCACCATCACGCTGATGCCGTCCTTCTCGGCCTGCTGCGCCGCGAGCAGCGACCGCTGCACCAGCGCCCCCCAGGTGAGCACCACCAGGTCTGTGCCCTCGCGCCGGATGGACGATCGGCCGAAGGGCACGGTGTAGTCGGGCCCCGGGTACTCGCCCTTGTTGTACGTCTGGCGGTACAGGTGCTTGTGCTCGAGGAAGAGCACCGGGTCCTCGCACCGGATCGCCGTCCGCAGGAGCCCCGCCGCGTCGCGGGCGTTCGACGGGTACACCACCCGGATGCCGGGGCAGTGGGCAAAGATGCTCTCGCCCGACTGGCTGTGATACGGCGCCCCTCCGCGCAGGTAGCCGCCGATGGCGGTGCGGATCACCATCGGGCACGAGAAGTCGTTGTTGGACCGGTAGCGCATCATCGACATCTCGTCGCGCATCTGCATCATCGCCGGCCAGATGTAGTCGAAGAACTGGATCTCGACGACCGGCTTGATGCCGCGCAGCGACATGCCGATGGCCCGGCCGACGATACCGGCTTCGGCCAGCGGCGAGTTGAACACGCGCGTCGCGCCGTGCGCCCGCTGGAGCCCGTGCGTGACCTTGAACACGCCGCCCTTGCCCGACACGGTCTCGAGCGCGGCCTCGCGGCTCACGTCCGCCACGTCCTCGCCGAAGACCACGATCCGGGGATCGCGCGCCATCTCGTCCTTCAGCGTGCGATTGATGGCCGCGACCATCGTGTCGGGGCGGCCTTCCGGCACAGGCTCCGCGCTGAAGGCGTCCGACGCCGGATCGACGTCCGGGGAATACACGAACAGACCGACGGTCTCGACGGAGGGTTTGTCGGCCGCGATGGCGCGGTCGGCGCCGTCGTTCACCTCCGCCTGCACGTCGCGCGCGATGGCGTCGATCTCGGCCTCCGTGGCGAAGCCTTCGGCCCGCAGGAACGACGCCATGCGCGGAATCGGATCCCGCATGGCCTCGGCGGCGCGCTCGTCCGCCGTCTTGTACAACCGCTCATCGTCGGACAGCGAATGGGAGTACGGCCGGGTGACTTTCGCGTGGACGAGAGCCGGACCCTGACGGGCGCGGGCGTACGCGACCGCCCGCGACATGGCCCGATGGCTTTCGACGAAGTCGGTGCCGTCGATGCTCTGCACGAGCAGGCCGGGGAACGACGACACGAGCCGCGAGATGTCCCCTCCTGCCGTCTGCACTTCGACAGGTACGGAGATCGCGTAGCCATTGTCTTCGACGACATAGACGACCGGGAGGCGGCCCAAGCAGGCGGCGTTGAGCGACTCCCAGAACTCTCCTTCGCTGGTGGCGCCTTCGCCGATCGATACGTAGACCACTTCGTCGCGGTGGAAGTGCCGTTCGCGCCCCTCGATGCCGGTGATCTTCTCGTAGAGCACCCCGGCCTCGGCCGAGCCGATGGCGTGGAGGCACTGCGTGCCGGTGGGGCTCGAGCCGGAGACGATGTTGAGGCGCTTGTCGCCCCAGTGCGACGGCATCTGGCGGCCGCCGGAGCTGGGATCGGTTTTCGCGCCCACGCCGCTGAGGAACATCTCGTGGGGGGTGACGCCGAGCGCGAGGCAGAGTGCGCGGTCGCGGTAGTAGGGGAAGAACCAGTCGTAGCCGGGCTTGAGCGTCATGCCGGCCGCGACCAGGATCGCCTCGTGCCCCGCGCCGCTGATCTGGAAGTAGATCAGACTCTGGTTCTTGAGCTGGATCTCTTTGTCGTCGACGCGGCGGGAGAGCAGCATCAGCCGGTACGCCCGGAGCAGGTCGTCGCGGGTGAGGCCGTCGGGGGCGTCGCCGCGTCCGGTCTGCGTGCTCCTGCCGTTACTGACCGCCGTCGCCTTCATTCCGTAGAGGCCCTTTCGACCGCAGGAGACGCGAGGGTCCGGGTCCACAGGGGCTGCGCGTATACGCCAGCCGGTCCAGACAGCCCCGGGGAAGCAGACGCCGGATTATAACACTCCGGACCGGCCGGCCGGGCCCCGGCGGGCCGCCGTCGAGAGGGTATACTCCCCATGGTTCCGGCAGCATACCGAAAGGCCCCACCCGTGAGCGCTCCGCCCGTCCGCCTGCATCGCTGGGACGAAATCGCCCTGGAAAAAGTGACCGAGATGATCTCCCGAAAAATCGTGACCGGGGAGCGGGAGATGCTCGCGCAGGTCTACCTCAAGAAGGGGGCGCTCGTGCCGATGCATGCGCACGAGAGCGAGCAGATGACGTACGTGCTCCAGGGGGCGCTGAAGTTCCTGATCAACGGTGAGGAGATCACCGTGCGTGAAGGGGAGGTGCTCCACATACCGTCACGCGTCGATCATCAGGCCGAAGCGCTCGACGACACGTTCGAGCTGGATCTCTTCAGCCCCATCCGGCAGGACTGGCTCGACCACACCGACACGTATTTCGAAGGCTGACCGCGCGCGTCCGGCGATCAGTGGACCTTGCGATCCCGGTCGGACCGGCCGCCCGGGTACACGTCGAACTTCCGGCGCAGCCGGTTCATCTTCCATTTCAGGTAGCGGTATTTGATTTCCGCGCGCATGCCCCCGCTCCCGCCCTTCAGATACAGGTAGCCGAACAGCAGTCCGCCGAGATGCGCCACATGCGCCACGCCGGGGCCGCCGCCGCTGGCGGACAGCATGAAGGAGATGGCCCCCAGGATCATGACGAAATACTTCGCCGGCACCGGGAACAGCATGAACATCAGGATCGGCCGGTCGGGATAGTAGAGCGCGAAGGCGAGCAGCAGCCCGTACAAGGCCCCGGACGCGCCGATCGTGTTGGACCCGTACGCCGCTGATGTGGCGGCAAACGGCAGCAGCGACACGACGATCGTCGTCAGGGCCGCGCCGACGCCGGTGACCGCGTAGTAGCGCACGAAGAAGCGCGTGCCCCACCGCCGCTCCAGTTCCACGCCGAACATCCAGATGCCCAGCATGTTGAAGAGGATGTGGCCGATGCTCCCGTGGAGGAACATGTAGGTGGCGGGCTGCCAGAGCCAGCCCCGCTCGACGACCGCGGCGGGGATGAGGCCCAGCCAGTCGGTGATCACGGGGAGGATCGCGCAGGCAACGAACAGCGCGATGTTGGCCCCGATGATCCATTTGACGGCTGGCGTCAGGGGACCAGGGCCAAACGAGTAGCTGAGCGTCGTGGGGCGGCCGTAGCGGGACATCGGTGCGGGGAAAAACTATCGTACCACAGCGCGCCACCCCCGCGCGTGAGGCGGCAGCGCCAGGGCGACCGCCGAGGCGAGGAGCGGCACGAGCGCGAGGCCGGCCAGCGTGTGCTCGATGCCGATACGGTCGGCGACCAGCCCGACGAAGGGGACGCTCAGGCCGCCGGTGCCCCAGGCAAATCCCATCATCAGTGAGGAGACGGTCGCCGCGCTGACCGGCGCGAGCGCCTGGCCGAACGTCACGTTCACGGGCAGCGTGGACTGCAGGAACAACCCGCCGATGGCGAGCACGATGACGAACGCGGCGCCAGAGAGGAAAGGAGCCGCGACGAGGAAGGGACACGACGCCACGAGCGACCACGCAATCACCCGGCGGGCGCCGTAGCGATCCGCTGCCGGCCCGCCGAAGAACCCCCCGATGCCGCTCCCCAGGAGGTACAACGCCACGGCCGCACCCGCCTGGCCGACCGACAGCCCGCGTCGCGTGAGCATCACCGGCACGAAGGTGGCAAAGCCGAGCGACGTCAGCGTGCGCAGCACGACGATCGTGTAGAGCAGCGCCAGCGGTTTCGCGTACGGGCGGAGCGCCGAGAAGCCGCCGCTCGTCGTCCGGGGCAGCGGGATGGGCGGCACACGGCTCAGGAAGAAGGCGACGACGGCGAGGCCCGGGATGGCGAGGAGCGGTGTCCACTCGAGCCCGAAGTGCCCGGCGACGGGCGCGAAGAGCAGCGGACCCAGCGCGAAGCCCAGCGTGCCCCCCGTGATGTAGACCGACATGGCCAATCCCTGGCGATCCCCTCCGAGCCGGTGCGCGAGCGCCGCGGCGGGCGGGTGAAACGACGCGCAGCCAAGACCCCCCCCGAGGAGGATCACGGCGAGCATGGTCGTAGAGGTCGCCAGCCCGATCAGGCTCAGGACGGTGACCGCGACGATCGGCCCGACCGTCACGAGCACGCGGGGACGCCACCGATCCGCCAGATGGCCGAAGCCGACCTGCG
>JANPJN010000588.1:0-1970 GCA_031425515.1 Acidobacteriota bacterium
CAAACGCCGCGGCGGCAGCCCTGTCGTCCCCGTGGGCCGCATGCGCGGCGGCGAGGCCGACGAGCGAGCGCGCATGCTCGGGGTAGAGCTCGAGGGCGCGGCGGAACGGGGGGATCGCTCCGGCCGGATGGTCGTCGGCGAGCGCCACGAACCCCGTGCCGTCGTAGGCATTCATCGCGAACTCCGCCGCATAGAGCTGCGACGGGCCGGCCACGACCTCGCGCCCGAACTCGTCGCGCGCTTCGTCGCGGTCATCCTGCGCGAGGCGAACGAGCCCGAGCAGCCAGTGGAGCCCCTTGGCCGGGTACCGCTGGCGCTGGTTGGCCTGGCGATCCTGCGCGATGGTGCCTTCGCGCAGGACCGACTCGGCCCGATCGAGGGCGCCGCGGGCGATGTGCACCATCGCTCCCTCGAAGTGCGCGAACGGAAACTCGGGATACATCTCGATCGCGCGCGCCAGCGTCCGCAGCCGCTCGGTGCCCCATTGCGCGTGAGCCAGCCGGAAGTGATGCCCCCAGTAGCCCGGCTCCAGCGTGACGGCCCGCCTCGCCGACACCACGGCATCCGCGAAACGGCCGGCGCTGACGAGCAGAAAGGCGAGCGTCGCGTGTGCCTCGGCGAGGTCGCGATTCAGCTCGATCGCCCGCCGGACGTGATCGATGGCCCGCGTCAGCAGCGCCTGGTCGGGATGGTTCTTCGCGCGCGACATCTCGTACTGCCAGAAGCGTCCGTTCCCGAGCGCGACGTGCGCGACGGCGTACCGCGGGTCCAGCGCGACGGCGCGTTCGAAATCCGCAATCGCTCCCGTGACGAGCGACGTGTCGAGCGACTCCAGCCGGACACGTCCTTCGGTGAACGCCCGATAGGCTTCCAGGCTTGCCGTCTCCCGGTAGGGCCGCCCGGACCGGCCCGCCGCGGGGCCCAGGGCCTCGGCGAACTGGGCGACGATGCGGTCCTGCATGTCGAAGACCTGACCGATCGGGCCGTCCGCCTTGGCGTCCGCCACCGCCTCTCCGGAACGCACATCGACAATCCGTGCCGTGATGCGGAGCTTGTCGGCAGCCCGCTGGAAGCTGCCGACGACAGCCAGGTCGAGGTGGAGCTCTTGTCGGAGTGCGGAAAGGTCCGACCCCACACGGCGTACGGCCTCCACCACGCGCACGCGATCGATGATCCGTCCGGTACCCTCGGAGCGGAGGTCGTTCGTCACGGTTTCGGCGATGCCGGAGGCCAGCCACGCGAACTCCCGGTCGGTGCTCAGGTTGGCGAACTCGAGGACGGCAATGGCCGGCAACTCTCCCGGCCTCTGACCCTCGTCAATCGGCGGTGCCTTCGGCTCGGCCGCCTCCGCCGTCTCCACCGGCGCGATGAAGCGGTAGCCTCGTCGCGAGACGGTCTGCACGTACGTCGGCGTCGCCGCATCGTCGCCAAGCGCCTGACGCAGATCCGAGACAGCCTGCGTCAGCGCGTTGTCGGAGACGGCCACGTCGGGCCAGAGCGCCGTGAACAGCGCGTCCTTCGACACGAGCGTGCCCGGGCGCCCCGCGAGATGCAGGAGCAGGTCGATGATCTTCGGCGACAGCGGCACGACGTCGGCGCCGCGGAAGAGGCGGTAGGAACCCGGGTCCAGGGTAAAGGGACCAAATCTATAGGTCACGCGCGCCCAGCATAGCACCCGCCCCTGCTGGCCGCCGGGCCGGATTCGCACGTAGAATCGCTCGCATGCATCGCCGTCAGTTCCTTGGATCTGCCGCCGCGGCCGCGATGGCCGGCACGCTGGGCGGCGCCCCACGGCTGGCCGCCCGGCAGCGCGGAGAAGTGATCAGGCCCCGACGGCTTGCCGAGGGAGACACGGTGGGGCTCGTGGCCCCTGCCAACGCCACCTTTCTGTCGGGCGAACTGCAGATTGCCGTGGAGTCGCTCGAGGCCCTGGGATTCAAGGTTGCCATAGGGCCCCACCTGCGCGATCG
>JANPJN010000589.1:0-12101 GCA_031425515.1 Acidobacteriota bacterium
GATGGCGGTGAGGAACTCGCGCGCCCAATGCCGGTTGGCGAACGAGTTGTCGTCGGCGAGCTCGAAGAAGGCGTTGTCGCCCCAGAGCTCCTTGATACGGCGGATTTCCCCCACGACTTTCGACAGCGGCTTGCGGCGGTACCTGGGACCGTACAGCTTCGAGGCGCCGCAGAACTCGCAGTCGAGCGGGCAACCGCGGACGGTCTGCACCGTGATGCGGTTGTAGCGGCGGCCGACCAGGTGCTCGAAGGCGGGCATGGGGCTGTCGGCGAGGTCGTAGGTGCCGGGCGCCGCCTCGCGGTAGAACGGCTTGAGGGCCGCCACGCCGCCGCGCTGGAAGTCGGCCACGATGGCCGGCCAGAGCATTTCGCCTTCGCCCACGCACACGGCGTCGGCGTGGTGTTTTGCCTCCTCCGGCGCGAAGCTGGCGTGCAGGCCGCCAATCACGACCGGCATGCCCGCGGCGCGGAAGCGGTCGGCCAGGTCGTACATCTCGTACGCCATCGCGGTGTACGAGGTGAGCCCGACCAGGTCGTAGTGCATCTGGCTCACGTCGCACGCCTGGATGTCGGCGACTTCGATGTAGTCGACGTCCACCTCCCCGGGTGTCGCGGCCGCGAGGATGAGGAGCGCCAGCGACGGGAGCTGGGCGATGACCTCGCCGCGGTTGACGAACTGCGGGAGGGTCACGCCCACCTCGACCAGCTTCTTGTTGTGGACACGGACCCCGCTCATGGCAATCAGCCCTACGCGCATGGCACTCTTCTCCTTGTGGCTTGCCACCTCGTCATGGCGGCAGGTATCATTCACGCCCCAACGTCGAAAGGATCCCAGGTTTGGATACGACCGAGCAGGAAGTCATCGCCATCGTGTCGAGCATCACGAAAGCGCCGGCGCACACGATCGGGCCTGACACCGACCTCCGGCTCGACCTGAACGTGGACTCCCTGCAGGGTCTGCAGATCGTCGCCGCACTCGAGAACCACTTCCAGGTCGTGCTGCCGGACGAAGACCTCGACGTCTACTCGAGCGTGCGGGCGATTGTCGAAGCGCTCGCGCGGCTCGAGCGGCGATCCTGAACCGGGTCACTGGCGCGCCGACCCGAACGTCGTCGCGAAGTCCTCGGAGAGCATCGGGTGCGAGCGAGCCGCCTCGCACGTCGCCATCCACTTCACCATCCACGGGCACGTGAGCCGCGCCATCTTCGCGAAGACCTGACGCTCGCCCCAGAGCCAGTGGGTGCCGGCCAGCGTGCCGAGCAGCAGGCGATCGTCGGGCACCGCGAGCTGATCGGCCACGCGCGTTCCCAGCAGGTAGCGCATGAGGGCGGCCGGCACCCGGCGCAGGCCGCGCGGCATCATGCACCGCATGATGTGCACGACCTCTTCGATCAGCACCTGCGCCTCGTGCGTTTCCCGGCAGGAGCGCTCGAAGAGTTGTTTGTGCAGCGCCCGGGCCTCCGCCACGTCCACGGGCTGGAGCGCTTCGCTCATGCCGAGCAGGTGCCCGACCGTCTTCCACGCACAGAGCGTCGCTTCCTGCTGCGCGGGCGTCTGCACGATGCCCAGCTTGGCGAGCGAGTCGATCGTGCAGAAGCAGAAGCACAGCACGGCTTCGCACATGTCTTCCTGATTGATGGCCGCGCCCAGCGACGCCGTGTCCCATCGCTTCTCGGGATCGCGCGGCAGCGACAGCATGATCCGGATGTTCGAGTGGATCAGGCGCAGCTTCTGGACGGTCAGCATCCCGCCGCCCTTCCGGACGCCGTGCGCGGCGTCGGTTGGCCGGCGCTGCGCCGGGGCGACCCAGAACTGCGCCAGGCCGCCATACTCGGTGATGCTCGCGACGAATTGCGTCATCTCGAGCATGCGGTTGCGCAGGGAGTCGGGGCTGAAGATGCGCGCCAGGTAGAACGAGCGCGCCCCGGCGGGGTTCGTGAAGAAGTGCGGCACGGCGCACATCAGGAGCGCGACGGTGGAGACGGGCCCGTACTCGACGAACAGCTCTTCGGCGACGCGCAGCTTCACCGGATCCACGAAGGCCGGGTAGTCCACGGGCGTGTTGAACCACTCCCGGACGCGAAGAGGCATGTCGGCGGCGATGGGCGCGTCCCAGTCTTCGAGCTGCTGCGTCAGCCGCCCGAGCGCCGCAGGGCCGCCGGTCTGGAAGACCTCGGCGGCGATTGCGTCCGTCTCGGGATCCGCGACCTGGCGCAGGGCATCGAGCATCGCGGCAGACCAGCGGGTCTGCGGCACCGCGTCTCTCGGCAACTCGGAAACTAGAAGGCTCTGCAAAGGTTGCGTAGCATAGCAGAGATGGCCCGCACCGTCATACCGCTGCCACGCGGTCGTGATTGCGCGTGTCGCGCTGACGCAGACGCTTCCGGACGCGGAAGAGCAGCAGGAGCACGTAAATATAGGCGGCGGCCACGAGCAGCCAGATGCGGTCGTCGAGCGGGGGCGTCCGCGAGAGCACGGCCGACAGCTGCGGCCCCAGCCACGGATTGACCGCCACGCCCCGGCGCTGGTGCAGGTAAATCAGAAGCCCTCCGAGCCCTCCGGCAGCGATGGCCGTCCAGACCAGCTGCACGACGAGACTCATCACCGCGGCCACCTTGCCCGTCGCGCCCCTGAACACCTGGGCGTGGCGGCGCACGAGCGTGCCCTGGAACAGCGTGTACTCGTTGATGCGCTCCTGAATGTCGAGCCCGAGCCCATACGCGTTCAGCGATCGCCGCACGAGCTCGGGGCCGATCATTTCCTTGTAGCGCCGTCGCTCCGCCGCCGCGAAATATCGCTGCAGCATCCGCGTGTAGTTGACGTCCGGATACAGGTAGATGAGCGACGTGTCCAGCGTCGTCAACGCACGGTGAATCCGCAGCCACGCCCAGGCCATCGTGCAGCGGTACTCCACCAGAATCGTCACGACCTGAATGGTCGCGTTGTCGAGCGACTTGTCGTGATACGGCAGCTCGCGGACGAGCGTGCGCGTGGCCCATGCCCGCAGGGCGTGGACGATCTTCTCCTTCACTTCCTCGGTATCGATGTTGGGAAGGCTCGCGGTCAGCATCAGGCAGAGATCCCCGGCCTTGGCGTAGTCGCGCGTTGCGAGCGCACGGATGAACATCCGGAACCGCTGCAGATACTCCCGCTCGGTGAAGTTGGTCGAGCCGAAGTCGATGAGCGCGATGCGGCTGTCGCGCAGCAGGACGATGTTCCCGGGGTGGAGGTCGCCGTGATAGAGGTTGTTCTCGAGGAGCTGGCGGAAGATCGAGTGGATGAGCCGCTTGGCTACCTTGCGGGGATCGACGTTGTTCTCGGTGAGCCACGCGGCGAGATTTTCCGGTTCGGTGTCGGCCATCCGGATGTAGTCCGCCATGAGGACGGCATGGATGAACTCGCTCACGAGCACGCGCTTCGAGGAATACCGGCTGAAGACCCGGGGCACATAGATCTTGTGCCCCCGCAGCGATTTGCGCATCCGGCGCATGGAGGAAGCTTCGTAGTGGAAGTCGAGCTCCTCCTTCATCACCTCGCAGAGCTCGTCGTAGCCGAGATCCCAGCGCATGTGCCGGCGGAACCGCACGAACTGCAGCAGGCGCACGACCCAGCGGATGAAGACCAGGTCCCGCGCGAACATCTCGGGCGCGTACGGCTTCTGGACCTTGACGGCGACGTACACCCCTTCCTGCCGCAGACGCGCGCGGTAGACCTGTCCGATCGAGGCCACCGCGAACGGCCGCTCGCCAAATTCATCGAAGTACTGCTCGATGGGTGCGCCCAGGTCCTGCTCGACGATCGCGCGCGCGAGCGGAGTCGGGAACCCCACCGAGCGGTTCTGCAGCTTCGCCAGCTCCTGGCAGAACGCCTGCGGAAAGAGGTCGATTCGGAGCGACAGTAACTGGCCGGCCTTGAGCCAGAGCCCTCCCAGCCGCTCGAAGCGGTCGCGCAGCAGCGCACCCGCCGCTCCGCTCGTCAGCTCACCCCGCAGCCGCAGCCGCAGCAACGCGAACAGGAAGGCGACGAGCGACGTGACCACGGCAACCGTGCGCAGACGCGACGGAGGCCCAAGATCGGCGATGACGAGCTTCGGTCGCAGCGACGGATCGATCAGGCGGGTGGGGACGAGCCCAGGCGAGAGCATCAGACGAGCGGACGATATCAGAAAACGGGATGCGCACCACCGCCGCCGGTTGCCCGCGGCCGGGGCTTGTGCTATAACGCCGCGATAGCCGCAGATTTTCCGAGGGAGTGGAACACGATGGATACGCCTCGACTCAGTC
The DNA here is from genome assembly GCA_031425515.1 of Acidobacteriota bacterium. GTDB lineage: Bacteria > Acidobacteriota > Vicinamibacteria > Vicinamibacterales > 2-12-FULL-66-21 > JALZOC01. The sequence goes on from JANPJN010000589.1 coordinate 4,283, forward strand.
GACAGGTCCGGAAGATCACCATCTTCGATCGGGACGCAACCGGCAGCCTCCGTCCCGTGGTCGTGTTCGACCGCCGCCGGCGGAAGAAGAAGCAGACCAAGGGGCTGCGCCCGATCGAACGCGCCGTGCGGACGGTCGTGGACGCCAACGACGCCTTCGGCAGCACCTACGCCAGCCGCCACCGCCGATCGAATCGCAAACGGCGCGACGGATGGCTGCGCGACATGGCGGTCAACATCGCCAAGGCCGGCAACAAAGGCCGCAAAGAGCTGGAAATCAGCCGTATCCTGAGCTGGTAAGGAGACCGAGTCATGAGTGCGACGTCTGCGAGCTCCACCCCGTCCGAGTCCATTCGCTCGGCCGCGGCGGCCACCGTGGCTCCCTCCGAGCCTGTCATTCTCGATCTCGGCAAGCAGCCCCGTAAGCAGGTCAAGCGGCTGCGCCGCGGGGACGGCAAGCTGATGGACGACATCAACGACGCGATCGCCGAACTCCGGACCGCCGGCACAGTCGGCGCCATGAGCCAGGCCGTCGTTATCGTCGTCCGCGAAAAGCGCCGCAAGACGAAATCGCTCTTCCCGATGCTCTGATCCTCGCCGGGTGGGGGAGGCCGCGATGCCGGACGTCCCCCACTCCATGATCGACGCCTACCTCGCCTATCTCCAGGGCGTCCGCCGCTTGTCCGCCAATACCATTGAGAGCTACGCGCGTGATCTCGCCGCACTGGCCGGCTTTGCCGCCGAGCGGGAGGTTGATGTGGCCGCGCTGGGGCGCAAGGACCTGGAAGCGTTCGTTCGCGGGTTGATGACGGCTGGCCTCTCCCCCCGATCGGTCGCGCGCGCGGTGGCGTGCATGCGCGGCTTCTATCGGTACGTGGCGGTCGAGCGGAAAGAAGATCGGAGCCCGGCCGACGATCTGCGGCCCCCGCGAGCCTGGCCGTCACTCCCGAAGTTCCTCTCGCTTGACGAGGTCGATCGACTCCTCGAGCAACCCGACATCAGCACCCCGCGAGGTCTGCGCGACAAGGCGCTCATCGAAGTGCTGTACGCGACCGGGCTGCGCGTCTCGGAGCTCGTGACGCTGCGCGGCGGCGACCTGAACCTGGAGGACGGCCACCTGACGTGCATCGGCAAAGGGGACAAACAGCGCCTCGTGCCGCTCGGCCAGCAGGCGGTCGGCTGGGTTCGCCGCTATCTGACCGACGGGCGTGCACCGCTGCTGCGGAAAAAGACGTCCCCGTGGCTGTTCGTGAACGCCCGTGACGGCGGTCCGCTCTCGCGCGTCGGCTTCTGGAAGGTTCTCAAGGGCTACGGGGCCGGCGCCGGTCTCCGCGGGGATCTCAGTCCGCACGTCCTGCGGCACTCGTTTGCGACGCACCTGCTGGAGCGTGGCGCGGACCTCCGCATGATCCAGGTGATGCTCGGACATGCCGATCTCTCGACGACGCAGATTTACACGCATGTGCTCGAGGCACGACTGCGCGCCGTCTACGACCAGTTCCATCCGAGGCGCTGAGCGGGCCGCGTCGTCGTTGCCCGGGCCGCGTAAAAGCTGGTATATTGACAAGCTTTGATAGGCTCGCCCGGCCGACGGGGGAGTGCCTGCTTCCCGAGGACAATCCCAGGCAGGTTTCGTGAAAATCCTGCGCCCCGACGCAGCCCGGAGGGCTGCGGCCCGCGCAGTGCTGTACAAGGAGCACGACACGCATGAGCCGTAAAGGCCGCCATCTGTTCACGTCCGAATCGGTGACCGAGGGACATCCCGACAAGATCGCCGACCAGATCTCCGACTCGATTCTCGACGCCATCCTCGCGCAGGATCCGATGGGCCGGGTTGCCTGCGAGACGCTGGTGACGACCGGGCTCGCAATCATCGCGGGAGAGATCACGACGGCCTGCTACGTCGATTTCCAGAAGATCGTCCGCGAGACGATCAAGGACGTGGGCTATACGCGGGCGAAGTACGGTTTCGACTCCGAAACCTGCGCGGTCATGTCGGCCATCCACGGGCAGTCTCCCGACATCGCCATGGGCGTGGACCCCGGAGGCGCGGGCGACCAGGGGCTGATGTTCGGCTACGCCTGCACCGAGACCGAAGAGCTGATGCCGCTGCCGATCATGCTCGCGCACAAGCTCGTCAAGGGGCTCTCGACCGCGCGCCGCGACGGCCTGCTCGACTACCTCCGGCCGGACGGCAAGTCGCAGGTGACCGTCGAGTACGACGGCCACCGCCCCGTGCGCGTGGACACGGTGGTCGTCTCCAGCCAGCACAGCGCCGACGTTTCGAACGACACGCTCCGCGACGACATCACCGAGAAGATCGTCAACCGCGTGATCCCCGCGGAGTTGATGGACAAGAACACGCGCGTTCTCATCAACCCGACCGGGCGCTTCGTGACCGGCGGCCCCCACGGCGACGCCGGGGTTACCGGCCGCAAGATCATCGTGGACACCTACGGCGGCGCGGCGCCCCACGGCGGCGGCGCATTCTCGGGCAAGGACCCGACGAAAGTCGATCGCTCGGCCTGCTACATGGCGCGGTACGTCGCGAAGAACATCGTGGCCGCAGGGATCGCGGAGCGCTGCATGGTGCAGCTGGCCTACGCAATCGGCGTGGCGGAACCGGTGTCGGTCCTCATCGACACCTTCGATACCGGGCTCATCGACGATGAGAAGATCAGCGAGATCGTCCGGGCGCACTTCAAGCTGACGCCCAGCGGGATCATCGAGACGCTGGATCTGCGGCGGCCGATCTACCGCAAGACCGCGGCCTTCGGCCACTTCGGCCGGACCGAGCCGGAGTTCACCTGGGAGCGCAGCGACAAGGCCCAGGCGCTCAAGGCGGCGGCGGGCATCTAGCCGCCTCCAGGGTGCGGGCGCCACACCTCGATGCCCCTGCACCGCATGCGCAAGACGCTGATGCTGACGGCGGCCGTTCCGGCCGCCGTCATTTTTTTTCTCCTCGCGACCCTGCCGCCACGCCCGCTGACGGCCCCTGTCGGAGATGCCTCCCTGACGCGCCGCACGGTCGCGGGGGCGTATCACGTGCATACCGTGCGGTCCGACGGCGCGGCCGACCGCGCGGAGGTTGCCGCCGCGGCCGCACGGGCGGGTCTCCAGTTCCTCATCCTCACAGACCATGGCGATGCCACGCGGGCGCCCGATCCCCCGGAGTATCTGCACGGCGTGCTGGTCGTCGATGCCGTCGAGGTGAGTACGCGAGGCGGGCACTACGTCGCGATGGGGCTTCGCGAGGCGTCTCCGTATCCGCTCGGCGGTGAGCCGTCGGCCGTGATTGAGGACGTGACGCGGATGGGCGGGTTCGGCGTTGCGGCGCATCCTGACTCGCCAAAATCCGAGCTGGCGTGGACCGGCTGGAGCGCGCGGCCCGACGGGATCGAGTGGCTCAGCGCCGATACCGAGTGGCGCAACGAGACGCGCGCGAGGCTGGTGCGCGCGCTCGCGGACTATCTGATCCGTCCGGCGCCCGCACTGGCGTCAATCCTGGATCGTCCGGTCGAGACCCTCGCGCGGTGGGATCGGCTGACGGCCGACCGTCGCGTGACCGCGATCGCGGGCCACGACGCCCACGGCGGTGTCGGGCGTGGCGCGGAGGATCGACGTCCCGGAGGACGTGCCTGGTGGAGGCCGGACGTCCCGTCCTACGAAGCGTCGTTCCGCACCTTCAGCACCCGCGTCGTCCTTGACCAGGCACCGACCGGCCGGGCGTCGGAGGATGCGGCGACCCTGCTCGAGGCGATGCGCGAGGGGCGCATGTTCACATCGATTGACGCGCTTGCCGCTCCGGCGGTTTTCGATTTTCGCGCCGTGCGCGGGGACGTGGCGGCGCAGATGGGGGGAGCGATCGGGCCAGGGCCCGCGGTGCTGACGGTGAAGGGGAGCGTGCCAGCCGGAGGGCGAATCGTGCTCCTCAGGAACGGCACCGAGGTCGCGTCCGCGGACGGCGGCACGCTCGAGATGCCGACCCCGGAGGCCGAGGGGGCGTACCGATTCGAGGTGCGGCTGCCGAACGCCCCGGGGGAGTCGGCGGTGCCGTGGGTGCTCGGCAATCCGATTTACTTTCTGAGGGCCCCGCCGCCGGCGCCTGCGCCGCGCGAGGTTGCGCTCGAGCCGCTGCCTTCCGGTGTGTCGTGGCACGTCGAGAAGGACCGAGGGTCAACCGGGTCCGTCGTGCACGGGGCGGGAGAGGTCTCGTTCTTCTACAAGCTGCGCGGCCCGGGGCGGGGCAGCCAGTACGCCGCGGCGGTCGCCGACCTCCAGGGGCGCGTGCCGGCGGCGACCGAGATCGGGTTCAGCGCCACGTCGGTTCGGCCGTCGAGGCTGTCGGTGCAATTGCGCTATCGCCGCGGCGGGGGCGTCCGATGGAGGCAATCGGTTTACGTCGATGCCACCCCACGCGCGATCCGGGTCCCGGTCGCCGCGATGCTTCCGGCCGACCGCCAGTCCGGCCCGCCGCCAGACGGCGCCGCGGCCATGTCGCTCCTGTTTGTCGTCGATCTGACCAACGCCCTGCCCGGCGCCGCGAACACCGTCCGGATCTCGGGGGTCGGTTTCGGGCGGCAGAAGTAGTCCGCACATACCGCGTCCTCGGCTGCGTCCGCCGCGGACGGTCGGGAATCGAGCTCAGGCATCGCGAATCGCCGAGCCAGTCGAGCCGCTATGTCGGGCCGTCGCGGCCGGGCGCCAGCTCGCGCAGGGCGGCGATGAGGTCGCTTGGGAGCAGTCCGTGGCGGAAGCCCTCCCGCAGCATGCGCTCGGCGATTTGCCGTGCGACGCCCGCCTGCCGGCCGGGCGTCCCGGGCCCCTCCCGCCGACGAGCCGCGACGAAGGTCCCGAGCCCGCGCTTCACGTAGACCACACCCTCCTGCACCAGCGTGCGATAGGCATGCTGCACGGTATTGGCGTTCACTTTCAACTCCGCGGCAATCTTCCGGACCGCCGGGAGCGGCTCGTCCGGCTTGAGAATGCCGGTGGCGATGCACCGCTCCAGCTCGTCCGCAATCTGGCGGTACACGGGCCGGTGGTCTTTGGGGTCGAGGTCAATCAACATGTTTCATCAGCTTTCAGCTTTCAGCTTTCAGCTCTCAGCCATCAGCCTCACGCTTCCCGCTCCAGCTCCAGCTCCCGCTTCCCGCTCTCGGACGCCGGACGGGCTTGCAACGCCCGCGTCGGCTTTCGTCTAGCGCCAACCCGCCGGCGCCCAGTTGCTCGCTATGTCACTAGTGTACTAGACAAGTGGTTATATGGTTTACCAGATGAGTAGTTAACTAGCTCAGCCACGGGTAGACGGGGAACATCGCAATGCAGCCGTGTCCGTCGATGCGGAAGTCCGTGAGTTCGGTTAGCTGGAAGCCGGAAGCTGAGAGCTGAGAGCTGTCCTACGTCCTCGTCGTCAGCATCAGATAGAGCGCCGAGGCGGAGACGATGATGTTGGGGGTCCAGGCGGCGAGGGCGGGGGAGAGCATGCCGGCGGTGCCGACGGCGATGAATACGCTCATCACGACCCAGTACGACAGGGCAATGACGATACCGAGGCCGATGCCGTAGAGGGCGCCGCGGCGGCCCGTGGTGACGCCGAAGGGGACGGCGAGGAGCGTCATCACGAAGGTGACGAACGGGAAGGCGATCTTGCGCTGGAGCTCGACGGCCTGCGGCATGTAGTTGACGCCGCTCTGGGCCAGCTCACGGATGGAGCGGCGCAATTGCGCGGCCGTCATCAACTGGGTGTCGGCCACCTCGGTCCCGAAGTATTCGGGGGTTTCGAACGGAAGCGTCTGCCGGGCGAAGGTCCGCCAGCGCGGGGGGCCGGTTGGCGGAAACTCCTGCGTCCACCCGGTTGTCCCCGTCCAGGCGTCCCGGTACGCGGCGGTTCGGGCATACGTTTCTGATGCCAGGCGCCACTCGCCGGGAGCCAGCTGGTAGTGGGTCACCGAGGTGAGCCTCTGGAGCCGCGCGTCGAAGGCGTCGTAGTGGTAGATGCTGCCGTCGCGCCCGATGACCCACCGGCGATTCAGGGGGCTGAACGTGCGCGGGGGGCGGCCGCGGATGGTGTCGTCGATCGCCCCGGCCCGGCGGTTGGCCCGCGCGAGGATTTCCTGGTCCAGCGCGAAGAGCGCCGCGCTCCAGCCGAGCGACAGCAGCACGACCGGCACTGCGATGCGGTAGAGGCTGACGCCGCACGCCTTCATGACCGTCAGCTCGCTCGTGCGCGACAGCGTGCCGAAGGTCACGAGTACGCTGAGGAGCGCCGCAATCGGAATCACGAAGTAGATGAACTGTGGCGTCTTGTAGACGAGGAGCTGGAGGACCATGCCGCCGGTGGCGACCCCCTTGAACAGCTTGTCCGACGCGTCGATGAAGGTCGAGATGTAGAAGAGGCCCAGCAGCGCCAGGAACGAGAGCCCGACGACCCGCAGGTACAGGCGGCTGACGTAGCGATCCAGGAGTCCGGGTCCCGGCCATCGGATGGCTGGCAGGCGCAGGACGACCACGACTCGGCGCCGCGGGACGGACGTCACGGCCTCGGTCGGCGCGGTCGCGGCGCGGCTCCAGCGGGCCGGCAGTCTGGGCACGCCGAACGGCAGCCGAACTGGCAGCGGTCGTTCGGAGAACCGGGCGCGCCAGACGAGGGCCACGGCGCCGAACAGGCCAAGGATTGCGTTGGGGATCCAGCGCGCGAGGTGCGCCAGGGTGTAGGCCGAGCCCGGAGGCTGAGGCGCGGCGTAGTACCCCTTGACGTAGGCCTCTGACAGGAACATCACGATGTAGTAGGCGAAGATGACGCCCACGCCGACGACGAAGCCGGCCATGCGGCTGTCGCGGGCGACCGTGAGGCCGAGCGCGAGGCCGATGAGCGCAAAGACGAAGCAGGCGGCGGGGATCGAGAACTTCTGCTGGATCTGCATGATCTCGGGGTGCGGCGAGATGCGCCCTTTGACCTTGGTGGCAATGTCGCGCCGGAGCTCGTCGATCGTCTTTTCGGTGACGCCCCGGGGTAGTTCGGCTCGTCGGAAGACCGCGTCCGGGTTGAGCGCCATTGTGAGATCGCCGAAGCGGTAGGTCTGCGTTTCGCCTGGTTTGCCGCCGGAGTAGCGGGTGCCGTCTGCGAGGATCAGGTCCACCCGCCGCTCGGCGCGGTTCAGGACCAGCCGTCCGCGGGCGGCGAGGAAGAGCTCCGTGGCGTCGGCCCTGGCCGTGTTGGCGACGAGGACGTCGCGCCAGCCGCTTTCGTGTTCCGGCTGGTCGCGGACGTAGAGCACCCAGCCCGGGAAGTCCTCGAAGAACTCGCGCGGCCTGATGTCGTTTTCGACCTTCTTCGTGATGACGTCGAAGGTGATTTCGCGGAAGGCCTGGTTCGCGTCCGGGATCGCCTTGACCATCACGTAGAGCGTCGCGGCGGAGGCGACCGTGGCCATGAGGAGGATGGGGCGCAGCAATCGATAGGGGCTGACGCCGCAGGCCAGGAGTGCGACGGTTTCGCGGTCGGCCGACAGGCGGCCGAGGCCGATCAGCAGGCCGGTCAGCAGCGACATGGGGATGGTGAGGCCGAGGCCCTGGGGGATCAGGGTCAGGATGATGCGGCCGGCGATCTGCCAGGAGACCCCTTTGGCGATGAGCGTTTCGAGCTCGCGCATGACCGGTGGGATCTCGAGGAGGAACGTGAAGATGAGCAGCGACAGGAGGAATGGCGGGATGACTTCGCGGATGACGTAGCGGTCGATGGTGCTGAACATGTCGCGGGCTGTGGACATTATGGGCGCGGGGGCCGCCGAACGCCAAGTGGCGCGAGCAGCTCAGCT
>JANPJN010000590.1:0-4312 GCA_031425515.1 Acidobacteriota bacterium
CGACACGGCCGGTCGCCGCGGCCGAATTGAACCGCTTGTGCAGCGCGATAGGCAGGACGAACTGACGGTGTGCCTCGACGACGCGGAAGCCGGCGGCGGACAGCGCGGCGCGGACGGCCCGATCGGAGAACACGCGATAGGCTTCGACCCGCGCACCCAGCGCGTGCGCCACATGGCGCGTGACCGCTTGCAGCGCGGCCGCGCTCGACAGCGCCGGGTAATCAAAGACGACATGCCGACGCGCCACGCGGCACAGTTCCGCGAGCGAGCGCCGCCAGTCGGGTGTGTGCATCAGCACGCGCAGGCAGATCGCCGCATCGAAGGAGGCGTCCGGAAAGTCGAGGCCGTGCGCATCGCCGCGGACGAACGCCACACGGAGCCCCGCGGCCGTCGCGCGCCGCTCGGCCACCGCGAGCATTTCGGCCGAGGCATCCACACCGGTCACGTCCGCGCCCCGGGCCGCGAGCGCCAGCGCCGCGCGCCCGGTGCCGGTGCCCACGTCCAGCACCGACCGGCCCGGCAGTGGCGCCAGGAACCTCGCGATGACCACCTCCTGCGATTCCGCCACCAGCCGTCCGATGGGACCGCTGAAGCGCAGCGTGTCGAACGCCTCCGCCATCGCGGGGTCGGCGTAGACCGAATAGCTGTAGTGGTCGGGTCGCGGCGACCGATCGCTGCTCACGCGACGCCGCCCGCCACCTGGGGCGAGGCGTCCGCCGTCAGGTAGGCGCAGGCCTGCCGCGTCCGTGCCAGGTAGGCGTCGTAGCTGTATTTCGTTTCGGCGAGCTCGCGGGCGGCGTCCCCCACCGCCTGCGCGCGCACCGGGTCCGTCAGCGCCTCGAGAATCCCTGACGCGAACCCCTGCGGTGTCGCGTCCGTCAGGATCGCGACGTCGTCGAACAGCACCTGGGTATGCGTCAGGAGTCGTGTCGCGACGATGGGGCGGCCGGAGCGCAGATACTGGTAAATCTTCAGCGGCGTGTTCGTGCCCGTACTGCGGGGCGACACCAGGACATCGGCCGCATCGAGGAACAGCGGGATCTCCTCGGCCTCGCGCTGCCCTGCGAACACGACGGACGCCGACAGACCCGCGCGATCGGCCACGAGCCTGGCGGCGGCGATCTGATCCGGGCGACCTCCCGCCAGCACGAAGCGCACGTCCGGCCGTCGCTCGAGCACGAGGCGCGCCGACTCGAACAGCAGATCCAGCCCCTGGTAAGCCTCGAACGTCCCGGTGTAGAGCACAACCGGGGCGCCGACAGCCAGGCCGAGCTCGGCACGAATCCGCGCGCCGGACCCTGCCACCGGCGTGTCGCCGGACCCCGGGGCGTTCTCGATGAGCACGGCGGGCACGCCGGGTTCGATCGCGCGCACGACGTCCTGCAGGTGCGGGCAGATGACGACGACGACGCGCGAGCGGCGGACGACGAAGCGTTCCATCCAGGTGAAGACGCGCGCGAGCAGGCGCGAGCGGCTGAAGGCGAAATTGGTCAGCTGCTGCGGGAGGCTCGAGTGCATGTCGTACAGATGCGGCACCCCGAGCGCCGCCGCGATCGGCACGCCGATGTAGCTCCCCTCTTCGTGCGAGTGGACGGCGTCGTACCGCTCCGATGTGGCGCGCCGCAGGGCCGTGAGCGCCAGCGCGAGGTCGAGCGGGATCTTGGCGAGCGAGGGGCCAATGCGCACCTCGCGGATGAACGGCGGGCGGAGGGACCGGAAGACGCGCAGGCCCGGCAGAGAGACGTCCTTGCCGAAGGGGTACGTGACCAGGTCCACGGTATGGCCCAGCTCGAGAAGTGCCTTGATGCGGTGATATTCGCTGAACGGTGTCCCCCGGGGCTCGAAGAACGGCTCCGGGGCAATCATGAGGATCTTCACAGGTAACAGTCTTCCGATTCTAGAAAACGCCCGCCAAAAGGTCAATGTCACTCGTGGTACACTGGACTCTTTACGAAGTCCCATCAACGTGCCCAACCCATCCGACGCGCCCGAAGGCGCCCGACCGCGCGCGTTCATCGCGCCCGTGCTCAAGGCCGTCGTCAGCATCGCGCTGCTGTGGATTCTGTTTGCCCGCGTGGACGTGAGCCGGCTGTGGAGCGTGGCGCGCACGGCCGCTCCGGCGTGGCTGGCTGCGGCCCTGGGGCTCTACCTGCTGATGGTCCTGACGAGCGCGTGGCGCTGGGGGCTCCTGCTTCGCGCGCAGGGTCTGCGATTCAGCTTCGGGACGTTGACGTCATCCTTTCTCGTCGCGACCTTCTTCAACAATTTTCTCCCGAGCAACATCGGCGGCGATGTCGTCCGGATCGCCGACACCGCGCCGGCAGCCGGGTCCAAGACGCTCGCGACTACCGTCGTCCTGATCGATCGGGGCATCGGGCTGCTCGGCCTGGTCCTGATGGCGGCGCTGGGCGCCACCGCGGGGCCGCGGACCTTCAGCGCCTCAGGCGGCGGGGTCGGCCCCGGCATGCTGTGGGCCGGATTCGGCCTGGCGGCGATGATCGCCACCCCCGCGCTCCTCATGCCCCAGGGTCTGGCGCGCATGCTGAAGCCCCTGCGCTTCCTCCACCCCGAATGGGTGGACGAGCGGATTGCGCGCCTGACGACGGCGCTGGCGCGCTTCCGGGAGTCTCCGGAGTCGCTGGCCGGCTGTTTCGCCGGTGCGGTGGCGGTCCAGACCCTGCTGGTCGCGTTCTACCTGGCGATCGCCCACAGCATGCGTATTCCGGTCGGCTTTGCCGAGCTCGCCGTCATCGTCCCCATCACCTTCATCGTCCAGATGCTGCCCGTGTCGATGAACGGGTTCGGCGTGCGGGAAGCGACGTTCGGGTTCTACTTCGGCCGGCTGGGGCTGCCGCTGGAGTCGGCGCTGCTCGTGTCGTTCATGGGCGCGGCGCTCATCATGCTGTTTTCGCTCTCTGGCGGCGTGACCTACGCGCTCAGGAACGCCCGCGCCCGCCGGTAGACCGGCCCATAACTCACTATCCTCCTTGACGTTGAGGGGACGATCCCTTACCCTGAACTCTCCCAGCAGCGCTCCCCCTGCAGAAGATCGCGTGCCGACCCGATAGGTTGGCTGCATGCGGCTGCACGCCGCGGCACACCCTGCATCGATAGCCCGGCTTCGAGGAAACGCCCATGAAACGCACTGTCTCTGCGGCCGTCTCGCCGTTTGTCCTGCTGCTGGCGCTGGGCGCCTGCGAGGCGCAAAAGAGCTCCACCCCGCTCAGCCCGTCGGTGGCCGGGCCGATCCCCGGTGTGGCGATTACGTCGCCGAAGTTGCTCGAGCCGGCACAGGGATTCAAGTACAAGGAGTCGCAGCAGCCCATCAAACTGCTGATCGAAAATGCGAGCTCCTCGGGTGTGCGCCCGGTGACGTACATGTTCGAGGTGGCGACCGACACCGAGTTCACGACCAAGGTCTACGCCCGCAGCGGCGTGCCCGCGGGCGAAGGCGGACGGACGAGCGTGCAGATCGACAGGCTCGACCTTGGCCGCGCCTATTACTGGCGTGCGCGGGCGGATGATGGCGCGAACAGCAGCCAGTTCGCGACGGCGCAGTTCGAGGTGCTCCCGAAGCCGCAGCTCAATGCCCCGGTGCTGGTCACCCCGATCAACGCCGAGCGGACGGCCTCGCGCCGGCCGGCACTCACCGTACGGAATGCCGATCGCAATACGGCCGTCGCTGACGTGAGCTATGAGTTCCAGGTGGCGACCGACCAGACCTTCGCGGCGCTCGCGACCGTGGGCGTGGTACTCGAGGGGGCGGGCCAGACCAGTTTCGTGCCGGCGGGCGACCTGCTGACCGATCGCCTGTACTACTGGCGGGTGCGGGCCAGCGATCGCGAGACGACGGGATCGTGGTCGGGCGCACAATCGTTCCGGACGCCGCTGCCAGTCGCGCCCCCGCCGACGCCGGGTCCGGCCCCGTCGCCGGGCGGGCCCTGCGTCTCCAGCAATCCCGAGTCGATTGTGAAATGCGAACGTGCGAAGTACGGGCACATGTCGCATCCGCAGATGGCAGCGCTGATGCGCGCGATCGCGCGGTCGCTCAATGCCAACGGCATCGGCGGCGGCCCCTTCGGCATCCTGCGCAAGGCCAGCGGCACCAACTGCGAGGGGTACTCGTGCGACATCCTGTGCGCCGGGTCCGGCGGCGGCCAGCGCCAGTACGATGTGCTGGGCGACATCGAAGGGGACCAGAGCGCCGGATGGAGCGGGCCCAAGACGGCGCCGAACATCCGCATCGACGTCTGCGAGATCCAGTAGGTCGCCCGGCATCGGTACAGGGAAAGGGCCGGCGCGCATGCGCCGG
>JANPJN010000591.1:0-3523 GCA_031425515.1 Acidobacteriota bacterium
TTATGTCGTTGATCGTGATCGACATGAATCGTGACGGCCATGATGACGTGTTGTTGAGTGACCGTATCGGCGAACTGGCTGGAGTCCGCTGGCTGGAGAACCCGGGGCCAAACTCACCGAATTTGAAGAAGCCCTGGAAAAATCACTGGATCGGCGCGCGCGGTCGCGAGGCCATGTTGATCGACGCAGCCGACATCGATGGGGACGGCATACGCGAGATCATTGTTCCGCACTACCTGAACGACGACTTCCGAGTGAGCATTTTCAGACGTGGCGGCGGCGCCTCTCCGGAGAAGTGGGAGGAACATGCAGTCCGTTATCCCGCCTTTGCCGGGCGACCGAAGGCTGTCACTGTCGGTGACGTCGACCTCGATGGCCGGCCAGACATCGTCCTCGCCACCGCTCGTCAACCCAAGGCCGGTCAGGGAAAGCGGGGCATTGTCTGGCTGCGATCTGGTGATTCGCCATTCCAGCCAGACTGGGAGGTATTCGACGTGAGCGGGCCGGAGGGCGTAAAGTTCGACCTCAACCTCCTTCTGGACGTCGACTCGGACGGCGATCTCGACGTCATCAACAGCGAAGAAGTCGATAGCGCCGGCGATGGTCGTGCCGGACTCGGAATCGTCTGGTACGAGAACCCGAGATACCGGCCAGGCACCCGGCGTTGATCCGTGCCCTATCGGTTCCTTCTCCACTCATCCGCGTGCCCGTGGGCACCTTGGTTCACGCGCCGAGATGCCGACTGGCCTCTATGAAGCGGCCGTCGTGCAGTGGACCTGGCTCGAGGAACGCTTTCCCCACAGTGATCAGTTCAACTCCTTGCATGAAGGATTGGTCGCGGCATGGGGCAAGCTGAAAGAGAGCCTGCCACGCGCCAATGGCGAAGCGCCTCCGGTGCATCGCACTTGTCTGACGCCCCACGCTGAGGATGAAGGTACGCTCCGCTACATGCTCGATACGGCGCTCGAGGCCGGTCTCGCGGCGAAAACCATCGCGGTCTCTGATGTCGGCTGGTCCGCACCCATCGAGGCCATCGAGGCCCGCGATCTCGCCCGCGACGGACGTTTCGTCGACCTCGAAGACACGCCGCCGCCAACAAGGCGATCCTTGCCCTTCTATGGGAAATGTATCCCGGTCATCCCCATCTGCTGCCGGCCTTCATGGACAGGCGCGGGTTCAAGCCGGGAGCCACGGTGGTCAAAAAGCCGCTGTTGGGGCGTGAGGGTGCGAACATCTCGATTACGGTCTTTGGCGAGAGCGGCGCGCTCGACGCGCCGCTCGCAATCATGGGCGGCACCTATGGCGAAGAAGGCTATGTCTATCAGGCACATGCGCCGCTCGCCACCGCGCCCGGACCCGACGGGACGACGAATTACGCCGTGATTGGCAGCTGGGTGATCGACGGAGTCAGCCGCGGCCTCGGCATCCGCGAGGACACCGGCCTGATTACCCACAATCGCAGCCGGTTCGTGCCGCACCTGTTCTGAACGTAAGTTACCTCGCTGTGGTTCGCCACAACGGGGTCGGTGTTCACGCTGCACTCTCGTGAACGGCCGCTGCGGGAGCAGCGGCGCGCGCGGAGTAACGCGGCATCCTCTCCTCCACGCCGCACCACTGCAACTTTCGGGCGACCGCGCGGTCTAAGGCTGGAGAGGTCACCATGAACGCGACGGTTCGCGCCTTGAACAGATTCGGGCTCGGCGCCCGTGTTGGCGAGCGGCAGCGGCTCGGCGATCCGCGGGCGTGGCTGCGGGCGCAGCTGCAAGGCGGCCCCCCCGCCCTGTCGCCGCCGCCGGAGGCCACGCCGTCCGCGGTGACGGACGCCGTGCGATCGTTCCGCGCGCTCGGCCAGGCCAGCCGGGAGGAGCGCCAGGCCGCCCGGCGCCGTCTGATGACGATCGCCGCCGCGGAGAGCCGCGCCGCGCTCAGCGCCAGGGTAACCAGCGAGCGACCGTTCATCGAGCGGCTGATCGCGTTTTTCTCGAATCACCTCTGCGTGTCGACGGGAGCGAAAGTGGTGGTGGCGCCGCTGGCGGGGAGTTACGAGCGCGACGCCATTCGGGCGCACGTGCTCGGCCGCTTCGAAGACATGGTGCTCGCGTCGGCGATGCATCCGGCCATGCTCATCTACCTCGACAACTTCCAGTCGATTGGCCCAGGGTCGCGTGCCGCGAGCGCCGGCACGCGCCGCTGCACGCCGCGCGGGCTGAACGAGAACTACGCCCGCGAGCTGATGGAGCTGCATACGCTCGGCGTCGACGGCGGCTACGCCCAGCAGGACGTGCAGGAGCTGGCGAAGGTCCTGACTGGCTGGACCGTCGGAGGGCTCGCCGGCGCGAATGCCCGCCAGAGCGCGCGGCAGGCCGCCGGCGGGCGCGTGCGTGTCGGGGCACGGCCGCCGCGGGCGGAGGCCGATGGCCCGATTGGATTCGCGTTCGTGGCCCTGACGCACGAGCCGGGCGCGAAGACGGTGCTGAAGAGCCGTTACGACGCCGTCGGCGTGGCCGAAGGCGAGCGGGCCATCCGCGCGTTGTGCCGGCACCCGTCCACCGCGCAATTCCTGGCCACCAAGCTCGTGACGCACTTCGTCGCCGATGCACCGCCGCCGGCCGCCGTGGCACGCGTCGCGCGCACGTTCATGGAGACCGGCGGCGACCTGCGCGCCGTGGCGGGCGTGCTCATCGACTTGCCGGAGGCGTGGGAGCCTCGCCTGAAGTTCCGCACGCCGCAGGACTGGCTGATTGCCGTGCTGCGCGCGGTCGGCGCCGGAGAGGCCAGCGACGCGGTCGTGCCGCTGCTGCGCCAGCTGCGCCATCCGTTGTGGTCCCCACAGGCGCCGAAGGGATTCGGCGATACCACCCAGGAGTGGGCGGACCCCGACTCGCTCATGAACCGCGCCGAGCTGGCGCGCACCGTGGCCCGGCGCCTGGCCACGCGGCCGCTGGATCCGCGCCTGCTGCTCGACGTGGTCGACGTCCCGGCCGACGATCCGCTGCCCGGGATCCTCGCCGACACCGCGATTGCCGCCAGCGAGCGCCTCGCTCTCGCGCTGGCCGGACCCGCCTTCCAGTGGAGATGATCATGAATCGTCGCAGCTTTGTCGGCCACATGTGCTGGGGGGGACTGGCTACCTTCGCCCACCCGCTCGTGACCTTCGCGCGGGTGTCGCAGCGGGGGCGGTTCGTCTTCGTGCTGCTGCGCGGCGGCTTCGACGGCCTGAGCGCGGTGGTGCCGCACGGCGATCCCGCGTACGGCGCGCTGCGCGGGGAGTTTGCGTTCGACCCCGCCGACCTGATCACGCTCAACGAGACGTTTGGGCTGGCCCCCGGCCTGGCGCCCCTGCGCGAGCTGTGGGAGCGCGACGAGCTGGCGGTCATGCATGCCATGGCGATTCCCTATCGCACGCGGAGCCACTTCGACGGCCAGGCGATCCTCGAGACCGGCATCGATCGGCCGCTCGGCTCATCGGACGGCTGGCTGAACCGCCTGCTGCAGGTGATGAGCGGCGAGCGCTCGGGCATCG
>JANPJN010000592.1:0-5832 GCA_031425515.1 Acidobacteriota bacterium
TCTTCCACACGCGCTGGACGCTGTCGTACCTGCGCGGGCCGCTCTCGCGCGATCAGATTCGGCTCTTGATGGGGGAGCGCGCCCGGCCCCGTCCAGCAACCGCGCCAGCCGTCGCGACTTCCGCCAAATCGCCGTCGCCGATGCGTGAACCGGCGTCCGGCGGACAGGCCCCCGTACTGCCTCCGGGGATCCAGCAGGTCTTCCTGCCTGCGGCGACGCCGGGTGGCGCCCCCGTCTACTCGCCAGGGGTGCTCGGCTCCGCGCGGGTCTCGTTCTCGGACCCGAAGCTCGGCGTGGACGTGTCGCGCGATGTCGTCTATCTCGCTTCGGTGAGCGACGCCGCCGTTGCGCTCGACTGGACGGGCGCCCAGGCTCTGGACATCGACGTCGCGAGCCTGCGCAATGCGCCGGATCCCGGCGCGTCCTTCGAACCGCTGCCGGCCTCGGCCGCGCAACCCAGGAACTACGCGACCTGGCAGAAGGCGTTTGCCCGCTGGCTCGCGCAGGAGCAGAAGATCGAGCTGCTCCGCCATCGCGAGACCGGGCTGACCTCCCGCCCGGACGAACCCGAGCGCGATTTCCGGATCCGTGTGCAGGACGCCGCGCGCACCGCGCGCGATCGTGCGGTCGAGCAGGTGCGCGAAAAATACGCGTCGAAGCAGGCCGCCTTCGTCGAAAAGCTGCGGCGCGCAGAAGCCACGGTTGGACGCGAGAGCGAGCAGGCCTCCCAGCAGAAGCTGCAGACGGCCGTGTCGCTCGGCGCCACGCTCTTCGGCGCGCTCCTCGGCCGCAAGGTGGTGTCGGCCGGCACCCTTGGACGCGCGACGACGGCCGTGCGCGGGGTGGGGCGGAGCATGAAGGAGTCCACCGACGTCCAGCGCGCGTCGGAGACCGTGGGGGCCGTGAAGGCGCAGCAGCAACAGCTGGAGGCGCAGATGCAGGAAGAGACGCGCGGGATCGCCGCCGCCTTCGAGCGTCCGGCGGAGCTCGAACAGCTCACGCTCGCGCCCAGGCGCGGGCAGGTCAGCGTGCAACTGATCGCGCTCGGCTGGGATCCCGAGTAGATGGCCCGCAGCGGACCGTGGATTCTCGCGCTCCTGCTGACGGCGGCGCTCGTTCCCGCGGGGTGCAGGCCAGGCTCGCTGGACCCTGCCGTCCGCCGGGCGACCCGTACGGATGTCCGCGCCCTCACGCCACCGCCCGGTCAGATGGCGCTGCCGCTGCATGACGGCTCCGTCCGCTTCGCGGTGATTGGGGATTCAGGCCGCGGCGATCAGACGCAGCACGAGGTGGCTCGGCAGATGCTCGCGTGGCGGGCGAAGTTTCCGTTCGACTTCGTGATCATGCTCGGCGACAACATCTATCCGCCTCACGCGGCCGACGATTACCTGCGCAAGTTCGAAGAGCCCTATCGCGCGCTGCTGGATGCCGGCGTCACGTTCCACGCCGCGATCGGCAATCACGATCCGCCCTCCGAGCTCGGCTACCCGAAGTTCAACATGGGGGGGCGGCGCTACTACACGTTCCGCCGCGGCGAAGGCCGGCTGCAGGCGCTGGCGGGCGCGGCCGTCCGATTTTTCGTGCTCGACAGCCGATCGCTCGACCCGACCCAACTGCGTTGGCTCGAGAGCGAGTTGAAGAGCTCGCAGAGCCGGTGGAAGATCGCTTACTTCCATCACCCCCTCTACACGTCAGGGCGCTATGCGTCGAGTGCGCGGGCACTCCGCGCGTATCTCGAGCCCCTGCTCGTCGGCGGCGACGTGGACGTCGTGCTCTCGGGCCACGAGCACTTCTACGAGCGGACCGAGCCGCAGCACGGGATCACGTACTTCATCTCGGGCGGCGCCGGGTCGCTGCGTGCCGGAGACATCCGGCCGTCCGCGCTGACGGCGCGCGGGTTCGACACCGACTACCACTTCATGCTGATGGAGGTGTCCGGCGACGAGCTGCACTTCCAGGCGATCAGCCGCACCGGCGCGACCGTGGACGCCGGCGTCATTACCAAGCGGCGGGAGTAGCCGCTAACTCCCGCACCTCGCCTGTTCAATCTCCCGCACCTTCTGACGGAATGTCGCGACCCACGCGGCCGCACTCCGCCCCTCGGCCCCCGGATGATCGAAGGACACCACGCGCGACGCCGTGAAGAGGTCGGTAAGCTGCCGCTCGGTGAGCGCGCCGAGGAGGCCGGCCAGCATCTGGCGTCCCGATTCCGAGATCCGGCGATCCGGGAACGTTGCCCCCTGCCATGGCAGCGTGCGCATGCTCACCGTGCAGGTCGCCCGGTCCGCCCACACCGGCGTCTGCCGCCAGTTCGGCAGATCGAGCTTCAGCGGTCCGAACGTCGCGCCAACGTCCTGCATCATCGCGAGGGGCGCCGTACACCCGCCTCCGGGCAGCCCGCGTCCCTCCGGGCAGATGAGCCGCTGGTTGGGCGCCTTGTTGTCCCAGTGCGCGACGAACGCCGCGAGAAGTCTGAAGGCGTCCACCTCCGCCCGCGACGCACCGCCGCGCGCGGGGTCAATCCGGTCCAGCTCGAACCATCCCCACCCGCTGTCGTCGTGCGACTCAATCGTCTCCCCTTCGGCGTTCCGCTCGATGACGGCAGGCTCGAAGGTCACTTCCCGCTCCGGATTGCCGGACGCCAGGCACGGACGCTCCAGCCCGGTCGCCGCGGTGCAGCGCGCGGTCGCGAACGGAAAGCGCGGACACCCGGCACAGCGCACGCTGCGGACGACGTACATGCGGTCGGCGCCAAAGCCCAGGGCAGACAGCAGCCGCGTGGTCGCGACCTCGGCGTGGAGCTCGGCGTTCGCGCCGTACTTCACCTTGATCGACCGCCCGTCGGGCAGCTCGCAGTGGAACTTCGGCGTCGTCCCGCTCGGCTTCGACGCCGTGTAGCGGCAGAAGACGGACTCCTCCGGATCGAATCCTCCGTTGCCGGCAGGGTTGACGGTGAAATCCGCCTCCGCGACAGGCGTGGCCGGCGTGTCCCACACGCGAGCCCGAGAGAGGGCATCCTCCCTTGCCGCCGCACGACGCGAGGCGTCCTCATCGGCCGACGTTTGCGCGCCGCCTGCCGCCGATGCGCTGCCGCAGGCCGACGAAAGCAGGACCGCGAGCGTCGCGACCAGCACCTGTCCGGCAATGGCGCCACGCCCGGCGGGTGCGTCCAGGCGAGGGAGCCCGGACCGGCGCCTGGCCGGCAGCAACGCCAGCGCCACCAGGTACATCACCAGGGTCACGAAGCCCGCGTAGCCCGTGACCGCTTTGTGCGGCTGATACTCGATCGACCCGAGACTGACGCCTTCAAGCAGCGTCGTCATCAGCCGCTTGAGGAGCCCGCCATCCGCGGCGTAGATGCTCTCGAGGACCGCGAACCGGAGCATGAAGGCAGCCGCGAACAAAACCACGAGGGCACGCAACAGGCTGTCGCGCGTGTCGATGCCGGCAAGCGCCGTCATGAGCTGGATGAGGAAGTACACGCTGAAGATCGCGAACAGCAGCCCGCGCTCGGGAGTGAGGAGATTGAACATCTGGGCGGATGCACCGAACAGCGTCAGGAGCACGATCGCTCCCGACAGATTTTCCAGCGGCGATCGGTCGGCGTGCAGCAGGCGTTCAGGCGCGAGTGCGCCCGCCCGTACGAGTGCGCCGATGAGCGCCGCCGCCAGCATCAGCGCGACAATCGAGGGCGGGACGAGGCGGACCGTGTCCGCCACGCGCAACCCTCCCAGCAGCACGACGGTCAGCAGGAGCAGGGGCAGCAGCACGGCCTCGCGGAAGGAGGTCACTTGCGGCTCCGCAACACTTTCAACGGGTTGAAGTCCGAGGGCTCGCGCGTCAGGCCCCGCTCGAGCTCCGCCTTGAGCTCGTCGGCGCTGCGCATGACCAGCGCCTCATCGTCCACGACGAGGCGATGATCCGGCGCGAGCGCGATGGCGCGGTCTGCCGCCTCGAGACCTTCCTTGAACAACGTGTCGTCATTGTAGACACGCCCCCAGCCCTGACGGTAGTAGCTATAGGCGATGTAGAACTGCGTGCGCGCGTCGCGCTCGGCGGGGTCGGCGCGCGCGAAGGCCGCGCGGGCCTCGGCGAAAGCGTCCTTCCGGAAGAACGCCAGCGCATCGGCCGTGGCGACGGGATCCACCCGGTACACCCCGGCTCCGGCGGCGAGCCCGCCTGTGACGTGCGCCACGGTTTGTGGCTGCGACGCATAGACCCACCCGATCAGCGCCGCATAGGCCAGCGATAGAACGAGGCCGAGCACTCGCACCTTCACGTCCGCTTGACTGTGCAGTATGCGTGCCGAGGGCCTGGCAACAAGGTCAGGGCTCGGGGCGGCAGACGGCCCGGCCGGAAATGCGTGTGTTATCGTGGCCGCGAATGCGCCGGAGATGCACGCTCATCACGCTCGGCCTGTCCGCTTTGATGGCAGCCGGGTGCTCCCCGAAGAAAGTGGGCATCAGCCGGATGGCCGATGCCCTGTCGTCCACCGCGACGGCGTTCGCCAGAGACGATGACCCGGAGTTCGTGCGGCTGGCGGCGCCATCGACACTCAAGATGGTCGAGATGCTGCTCGACGATGCCCCGGCGCATCCGGGATTGCTGATGACCGCCTGCAGCGGCTTTGCGCAGTACGGGTATGCCTTCCTCCAGGTGGATGCGGAGATGCGGGAGCCGGCCGACGCAACGGGCGTCCGCGAGCTCAAGCAGCGGGCGGCCGCGATGTACGCCCGCGCGCGGGGATACTGTGGCCGCGCCCTCGACGTGACCCATCCGGGGCTGGGGACTGCGCTGCGGGGCGATCCGACGCCGCTCCTGAAGGTCGCGACGCGCACGGACGTGCCGGCGCTGTACTGGACGGCGGTGGCGTGGGGAGGCGAGCTGTCGCTCGCCGACACACCGCTGTTGCGCCTCGGCGAGGTCGCCGCCGTACGCCTGCTGCTCACGCGCGCCCTGGAACTGGACGAAGCCTGGGAGCGCGGCGCCATCCACGAGGCCTTCATCGCCCTCGACGGGCTTCCGGTGCTGCTCGGCGGCAATCCGGCACGCGCGCGGGCGCACTTCGACCGGGCGGTGGTGCTGGCGGCGGGCCAATCCGCCTTTGCCTACGTGGCGCTGGCCGAAGGCGTATCACAGCGGGCAGGGGACCGGGCGGAGTTCGAGCGGCTGCTTCGCGCCGCGATAGCCATCCGCGACTCGCCTCCGTCCCTGCGGCTGGCCAATCGCATCGCGCAGAGGCGTGCGGCGTTCCTGCTCGCGCGCGCCAGCCGGCTGTTTTGATGTGCGCTGAGATCAGGCCCCGTCGGGTTTGACCGAGGGTTCGAGGCAGGAGAGGGAGGGCGGTCAGCGAGCGACCGGCAGCTCCTGGCGAGAAAGCGGCAGCGGGGCCGTGGTCCGCCGCGCTTCGCGGCTGACCGGCCGGCCGTTGATGGTTTCGTATTCGTAGTGCACTTCGAGGTGCGACACCCCCGCGAACTTCACCTTCGCGACCGACTCTGTGGAGATCGGGACGCGCACGCCGTCGAGTCGCGCGTAGTGGCGAATCACATTCACCAGGCTGGTCCAGAAAGAGGGATTTTTGGCGAGGCGACCCTCGACGCGCAGCAGTTCGCTGCCGTCGCGGCTGAGCACCATGCGGCCGTCCACGAGGAGGATGTCCTTGCGTTTCGGCTTGATCAGCACCTGCCGCTCGCCGTTGGACTCCGGCGCCTCTCGAAACTCGTAGTTGTCTGCCGAGATCTCCGACCGCTGGCATTCGCCCGTGGCGACGAGCTCCTGCTCGCGCTTCAGCAGCGCGCGCAACACCTTCGTCCGGATGTAATCGGAGCC
>JANPJN010000593.1:0-3389 GCA_031425515.1 Acidobacteriota bacterium
TGTGCGCCGGCAGCCGGTCGAAGTTCACCTGTCGGGCGAGCGCCTCTTCGGGCGAACCGGCCGGCACGACGGTGAGGATGTCCTGGAGCGGCATTGACCGAAATTAAACCCTGATGATACAGGCTGTTACAGGGCCGGACAAGGGCCGCCGCTCAGTAGAGCACCCGCGCGAGAAACAGGCCGTGCGCCGGTGCCGTGCGCCCTGACTGACGGCGGTCGCGCGCGCCCAGAATCCTGGCCATCTCGGCGGGCGACCACCGACCGGCGCCGATCTCGACGAGCGTGCCGGCGATGTTGCGCACCATGTGGCGCAGGAAGCCGTCCCCCTCGATGCGCATCACGATCGGCAAATCGTACCCGCCGCCGTCCTCCCACGCCAGCGACCGGACCGTACGCGTGGTGGAGGCGACCACGGAGCCGGAGCCCTGGAACGAGGCGAAATCGTGCTCGCCGAGCAGCGCTGCGGACGCGGCGCGCATGGCGTCGAGATTGAGCGGCTGCGGCACGTGCCACGCATATCGGTGGAGGAAGGGCGAGGCGAGCGGCGCGTTGACGATCCGGTATTCGTAGATCTTTCCGGTCGCGCTGAAGCGGGCGTGGAAGTGCGACGGGGCCTCCTCGGCGGCCAGGACGCGCACCTGCGGCGGGAGCACGCCGTTCAGCGCGCGCGCGAGCGCGGGAGGCTCGATGGCGCTTCGCAGGGTGCAGCTCGCGACCTGCGCCAGCGCGTGGACGCCGGCATCGGTGCGGCCCGCGCCGTGGACGACCACGGGTGCAGCATCGAACGGCTCGAGCGCGTCTTCGAGGAGCGCCTGGACGGAGGTGCCGGCCGCCTGCCGCTGCCACCCGACCAGGCCCGTGCCGTCGTACTGGACCGTGAGCTTGAGGGTGCGCATCAGGTGGCGCGGGACCCCGGCTTCACGGCCGGGATGTTTCGCGCGCACATGGGGCAGGTATCAGGGGCGTAAGCCGGGACCTGGAGCTGCACCAGGGCGTAGAGCGGCAGGTTCAGCCGCCCGGGGTCGCAGCCGCGATCGACGATCGAAGCCGCCCCGATCACGTGCGCACCGGCCGCCGTGGCGACGTCAGCCGTCTCACGGGTGGAGCCTCCGGTGGTGATGACATCCTCCACGAGGAGGACGCGGTCGTCCGGATTGAGCGAGAAGCCGCGGCGCAGCGTCAGCGCGCCGTTCACCCGTTCGGCAAACAGCGCCCGGACGCCGAGCGCGCGGGCGACCTCATGCCCGATGATCAGCCCGCCCAGCGCCGGGGACAGGACGGCCGTGGGCTGCAGGTGTGCGGTGCGTGCCGCAAGCGCCGCGCCGAGCTCGGCGGCCAGCTCCGGAAACTGCAGCACGAGCGCGCTCTGCAGATATCGCTCGCTATGGAGCCCCGACGTCAGCAGGAAGTGCCCCTCGAGCAGGGCGCCGGATTTACGGAACAGGTCGAGCACGGCATCGGGCTGCATCAGGCGGCAGTCTACAACACGGCACCCCTGCAGCCGGGGTCCAGCTTTCTGACGCCTCGATGAAACCCCGAACGGCCCGGCTCCGTCCTTAGTCTAGGCACGACCGGACCATCCCCGGCCGACGGCCCGCCACCCGTCCATCCTTCTGGAGATACGTTCGCATGCGTCTGGATCAGCACCTGCTCGCGACACGCCGCTTCTGCAGCGGGATCACGCTCGCCGGCCTCCTGGGGTCGGGCGCCCTGACGCCAGCGTTGGCCCAGACTCCGGCGCTCCAGCCCGTGCTGCCCTCGACGCCGGCCGTCGCGGCGCCTCAAGGGCCGCAGTTCCAGCTGAGCGCAGACGAGGCCGTGCGCATGGCGCTCGAGAACAACCTGGGCATCCGGGCCAGCCGGCTGAGCCCGCAGGTGCAGGCGCTCATTCTCAACCAGACACGCGCGTCGTTCGCCCCCACCCTGATCTCGAACTTCGTGAAGAACAGCAGTACGACCCCTCCGGAGGATTTCCTGTCGGGCAGCGGCACCGCGCTGACCAACGCCGGCCTCCGGACCAACGGCGGCCTCCAGCAGCTCCTGAAGTGGGGCGGCGGCCGCTACCAGGTCACGCTCGACGGCGCGCGCAACATCACGAGCAACGCGGGCAGCGTCTACAACCCCAGGCTGTCGTCGAACCTGAACGCCATCTACACCCAGCCCCTGCTGCGTAACTTCTCGATCGACAGCCTGCGCCAGCAGCTGCTCTCCGGCCAGAAGGAGCAGGAGATTGTCGACCTGCAGCTCCAGCAGCAGCTCACCCAGACGGCCCGCAGCGTCCGCAGCGCTTACTACGATCTCGTCGGCGCGATCGGGCAGCTGCAGGTGGCGCAGCAGTCCCTGGACCTCGCCAACGAGTCGCTCCGCAACAATCAACGGCGGGTCGAAGTCGGCACCATCCCTCCCATCGACATCGTCGAGGCGCAGGCCGAGGTGTCGCGCAACGAGGAGGCCGTGATCATCAACGAGGCGCAGGTGCGTTCGCTCGAGGATGCGTTGCGTACGCTCGTGATGAACCCGGCGCAGCCCGACTTCTGGACCACGCGGATTGCGCCGTCGGAGCAGCCCGTGCTCACCGCGCAGGTGGTCGATGTCGAGTCCGCCGTGCGCAACGCCCTCGACAAGCGGACGGATCTTGCGCAGTTGCGCCGGCAGATGGATCAGACCGATATCTCGATCCGCTATGCGAAGAACCAGAAGCTGCCGGCGGTGGATCTGACCACCAGCTACAACGTCATCGGCCTCGGCGGTACGCAGAACGAGTTCAACTACGCGGCCGGGGTGATCCCCGCGCCCATCATCCGCAGCAGCCAGCGCAGCTTCGGCAACGCCCTGAGCGACGTGTTCGGCAACGACTTCCGGACCTGGAGCGTGCAGCTGAACGTGAGCTATCCGATCGGGTCGAGCGCGGCGGGCGCGGCGCTCGCCCAGGGGCGGCTTCAGCGGGAGCAGCAGGTCACGACCCTGCGGGCGCAGGAGCTTCAGGTCACGGCGCAGGTGCGGGATGCCGGCCGGCAGGTGGACACGAGCCTCAAGCGCGTGGATGCGACGCGCAAGGCGCGGGAGTTCGCCGAGCGCCGGTACGAAGCGGAGCAGAAGCGGGTGAACGTCGGCCTCTCGACGACCTTCCAGTTGTTCCAGGCGGCGCGCGATCTGGCGGCCGCGCGGCTCGCCGAGCTCAACGCGATCATCGCCTACAACCGGTCGCTCGTGAACTTCGAAGCCGTGCAGCTCGTCCCGATCGGCCGCTGAAGGCTGACTCGCCGGGGCGGTCCTGACGGCCCCTGGGATACACTTTCCCCCGTGAAACTGACCGTCACGGTCATCACGAAGGACGAATCGCGCCACATCGCCGCCGCGCTCGCATCGGTCGCATGGGCGGACGAGAC
>JANPJN010000594.1:0-1827 GCA_031425515.1 Acidobacteriota bacterium
GCGCCCGGAAGGCGTCGAAACCATCGACGATCGCGCCATGCCGCTTGAAACCGCCACCTCATCGCTCGATCGACCGTCGGTCGCCGACTGGTACCGCCGCAACCGCGCGCGGTCGCGGGCGATCTTTGATCTGATCGATCCGTCCGCCGACTATTCGCGCCCCATCGCGCTGCGCAATCCCATCGTTTTCTACGAGGGACATCTTCCCGCCTTCAGCGTGATCGCGCTCCTCAGGCGCGGCCTGGGCCGGCCCGCGGTTGACGAACGGCTGGAGAAATTGTTCGAACGCGGCATCGACCCCGACAGCGCCGAAGCGGCCGTGCCGCGCAGCGGGGCCTCCACGGCCTGGCCGGAGCGGGCCGAGGTGCTCGACTTTGCCTCGCGCGCAGACGAGGCCATGCTCGACGCGCTCACCACCGCGGATCTCGCCGTCGATCGTCCCGCGATGCAGGGCGCGCAGGGTCTCTACACGGCGCTCGAGCACGAAGCCATGCACCAGGAGACGCTGCTCTACATGTGGCACCGGCTCCCGTGGGATCAGAAGCGGAAGCCCGAGGGGCTCCAGTACGAGACGAATGCGGTCACGCGCACGGGCGGCGCAGTCGCGATTCCGGCCGGCCGCGCGACCCTCGGCGCTCCCCGCGACACGACGCCGTTCGGCTGGGACAACGAGTTCGACGCGCACGACGTCCAGGTCCCGGCATTCGACATCGATCAGCACAGCGTGACGAACGCCGACTTCCTCGAGTTCGTGGACGCGGGAGGGTACCGGGACGAGCGCCTGTGGACTCCAGACGACTGGGCATGGCTCCGGTCCGAACAGGTCGCGCATCCGGCCTTCTGGATCCGTCGGGACGGCCAGTGGTTCTGGCGCGGGATGTTCGAGCCCATCGCACTGCCGGGTTCCTGGCCGGTCTACGTGAGCCAGGCCGAAGCGTCGGCGTTCGCCCGCTGGAAGGGGCGCCACCTGCCGACCGAGCCCGAGTTCCATCGCGCCGCATATGGAACACCCGACGCCGTCGAGCGCGCGTTTCCCTGGGGGGACGCGCCGCCCGATCCGTCGAAGGGCAACTTCGACTTCGCGTCCTGGGAACCCGTGCCCGCCGGTGCGCGCCCCGCGGGCGCGAGCGCCTGGGGCGTGCACGACCTCGTCGGCAACGGCTGGGAGTGGACCTCCACGGTCTTCGAGCCGTTCGGCGGCTTCGAGCCCATGGCGTCCTACCCCGAGTACTCGGCCGACTTCTTCGACGGCCAGCACTACGTCATGAAGGGCGGATCCCCCGCGACGTCCGCCGAGCTGCTGCGCCGCAGCTTCCGAAACTGGTTCCGGCCAAACTACCCGTACGTCTACGCCAAGTTCCGGACCGCAGGGCACCCATGATCATTTCAACCGCGACCCTGGTGGCCGAGTTCGCGACCGATGTGCGGCGCGACCTCATGCTGTCGCCGAAGCAGCTCCAATCGAAGTACCTCTACGATGCGCTCGGGTCGAGCCTGTTCGAGGCGATCTGCCGGCTCCCCTGGTACCGCATCACCCGCGCGGAGAGCGCGCTGCTCGCCGCGCACGCCCCGGAGGTCGTCGCCGAGCTCGGCCAACACGACGGCGGCATGCTGGTGGAGCTGGGTTGCGGCAGCGGGGAAAAACTCGTTCTGCTCGCCGAGGCGCTGCAGTCCACCGGCGGGTCGGCGCGCGTCCACCTGATCGACATCTCCTCCCAGGCGCTCGAACAGACCGAACAGCGCCTCACCGGCCTCCACTTCTCCGTCGTCGGTCACCAGTCCACCTACGAGGTCGGGCTGCGACGCGCGGCCGCGGCGCGCGCGGGC
>JANPJN010000595.1:0-1697 GCA_031425515.1 Acidobacteriota bacterium
AATCTGCACGAAGCGCCGGAGCGCCGGCGCCTGGCGCGCGGCCTCCAGCATCTCGATCGTGCCGCACACGTCGGTGTTGATGAACTCGCGGGCATTCATCAGCGACCGGTCCACATGGGTCTCGGCGGCGAAATGCACGACGATCTCGGCGGCCGCCACGATCGGCGTCACGGTCCCAGGGTCCGCCACGTCCCCCTGCACGAAGGTGTGCCGCGGATGGTTCAGTACGTCCTGCAGGTTCTCCATCCGGCCCGCATACGTCAGCTTGTCGAGCGTCGTCACATTCCAGTCGGGATGGACCGCCAGCGCGTAGCGCACGAAGTTCGATCCGATGAAGCCGGCGCCGCCGGTCACGACGACGTTAACCATCTTTGCGCGTCCAGTCGTAGGGCAGTGTGCCGTGGGGCTCGAGCCGATACTCGTCGGGCTCGGCGTAGTTGTAGGGGATGTTCGGAATATTGACGACGAGAGACGGTTCCTCGCTGATGCACTTCCAGCCGTGATACACGAGGTTCGGCACCTGGATCAGCGTCGGGTTCTGCGAGCCCAGGAAGAACTCGTTCACCGCGCCGTTGGTCGGCGATTCCTCGCGGGTGTCGATCAGCACCAGCTTGACCATGCCGGAAACGCACGCGAAGTTGTCCACCTGCTGCCGGTGATAGTGCCAGGCTTTGACGACCCCCGGATAGGTGGCCGACAGGTAGGCCTGCCCGAAAGCGGTGAAGAGGGACGTTTCGTCGGCGCGGAGAATCTCCATCAGCCATCCCCGCTCGTCGGGAATCACCTTCATGACTTTTGTCTTGACGCCTTCGATGAGCTCGCGCGTCGGCTTTGCGTATTTCTTGAGTTCCACCATAACAGAGTCCTACCAGCGGATGCCGACCTCCGAATTGTCCCCGAGCATGAAGCGATAGGCCGACGGCTTCACCGGCAGCCGGTAGATCCGGACGTTCTTGCCGATGAGGCTGTCCTCCACCCGGTTGACGAGGTGGCTGATGCTGCTGCCTTCCAGAATGATGCTGTGCTCGACCTCGGAGCTTCGGATCTCGGCGTCGCCCATGATTGACGTGAACGGCCCCACATACGCGTCGATGATCCGCGCGCGGGCGCCGATGATGGCCGGACCGCGCACCACGGACCGTTCGATGACGGCGCCAGCCTCGACGATGACCTTGCCCTCGACGCGGGACTCGGCGTCCACCGACCCGTCGATCCTGCGGGAAATGGTGTCGAGGATCAGCCGGTTGGCCTCCAGCATGTCGTCGAGCTTGCCCGTGTCCTTCCACCAGCCGTCCACGATGTGGGGCCGCACCTCGAGGCCGCGGTCGATGAGGTCCTGGATGGCGTCGGTGATCTCGAGCTCGTTCCTGAAGCTCGGGCGGATGGTCTTGACCGAGTCGAACACGGCCGGCGAGAACATGTACACGCCCACCAGCGCGAGGTCGCTCTTTGGATCCTTCGGCTTCTCGACGAGGCGGACGACACGGCCATCCTCGAGCTCGGCCACGCCGAACATCTGCGGGTCCGGCACCTTCGCGAGGAGGATCTGCGCCGCCGGGGCCTCCCGCACGAACTCCTCGACGAATCCCGTGATCCCCTTGTTCAGCAGGTTGTCGCCCAGATACATCACGAACGGCTCGCGGCCGAGGAAGGGCTCGCTGATGAGGACGGCATGGGCAAGACCGCGGGGCGCGTCC
>JANPJN010000596.1:0-2419 GCA_031425515.1 Acidobacteriota bacterium
GAGCTGAATGGTGATTTCGGCGCCGTCGAGGCGAATGCCGACGGGGACCCGCCCGAATGCCGTTGTGTGGCGTGCGCGGTGCGCGTCCGCCAGGCGGCCGGCAAGTTCCTGACCGAAGACGGTGACACCCGGCAGAGGCGAACGGGCGAGCAGGGTGACGTGATGGCCCTTCTCCCGCAGCAGCGTCGCCGTCTCGCCGGCGACAAGTCCCGCTCCCGAGATGACGATGCGGCCAGGGTGCCCGAGCGCGGCCAGCGCGTCTCGGACACGGATGGCGTCGTCAATGGAGTGCAGCGAGGTGAGCTTTCCTGCCGCGGCAGCATCATCCGCGCCCGGCACGGTGAGCCCGTGCGGGGTACTCCCCGTGGCGATGAGTAGCGCGTCGTATCCGGCGGACGCCCCGGAAGCGAAGTGCACCCGGCGTTCGGCGGCATCGATGCGGATAGCGGTGTCGAGGATCGCATCCACCCCGGGAAGAGCGGTCTGCTCGGGCGTGAGGAGCCCCACGGCAATGCCCTTGTTCACCAGTGTGCGGTTGTACGGCGTTTCGCCGGAGCGGCCGATGACGGAGACGGTGACCGCATTCGCCGCGGCGAGCACCCTTGCGGCAGCGACACCGGCGGCGCCGGCACCGATAACCAGGACATGGGGAGATGACATCGATTGGACGCCTTTCACGGGATGGGCTGTGTGATGCAAAGTGGGGCTCGCGAATCACCCGCGAGCCCCACGATGGCTACATCAGGCGGCGTTGACGTACTTCGCCGGGTCGGCGTCGAACAGCGGACCGCAGGCCGCGCAGCAGAACCAGTAGCGCTCGCCCTCGTGGTCACGGTAGAGGCCCTGTGCCTCGGCGACGCTCTTGACGACGGGGGTGCCCGCCATCACGAGGCAGACGGCGAGATCGTCGGAGGCCGTGTCAGCGGGAGCGGCATGGTGACCGGAACAGGTGCTTCCTGTCGCTGCAGCGTCGGTGTCAAGACTGTTGTTGATGCTCATGGTGATCGATTCCTTCTGTGATTGCGAGGCGGGCGCCCCGGCGGCTTTGAAGAGACTCGACGTGACCGCCTAATGCGTGGGCGGCTGCTCGTGTCATGTCGTGCAAAGCCTCTACCGGGTAAGGGTACTAGGTTGCGGCCTAAACGATGGGGCAAAGATCCCCGAGTTTGTCAGCGTCACGAGCGCACGAGCCGGGTGATTGCTTCGGATGCTTCCGCGATCTTGCTGTCGCTCACGGCGCTGCTGCTGAGGTTGGCGTCCGCGACACAGTGGCGGAGGTGGTCGGTGAGGAGGTGGAGCGCCACCCCCTCAAGCGCCCGCCTGATTGCGGACACCTGAGTGAGGATGTCGATGAAGTGACGTTCGTCATCGACCATCCCGTTGATGCCGCGCACCTGTCCTTCAATTCGCCGCAGCCGATTGAGGTATTTGTGCTTGTCGGTGATGTAGCCGTGATCGGTGGTTTCCGGGGGCACGACGATGGGGCACGTGTCGGTGTGGGCCGTAGGAGCGGAGAGGCTCATTGTGTTCTCGGATCGGATTCGTGCCCGGGATGCCGCATCGCGGCATCCCGGGCACTGATCGATTAGGCCGTGTACTTGGCCGGGTCGGCGTCGAACAGCGGACCGCATCCGGCGCAGCAGAACCAGTACCGGGCGCCTTCGTAGTCGCGGTACAGGCCTGCTGCCTCCGCTGATTTCTTCTCAGTCGCCCCGCCCATGACGGCACAGACCACGGTCTCGTCGCCCGCCGTGTCGAGAAGGTTGTGTCGGCCGGTATCGGTGATCTCCGGACGCGGTGCCGTGGTGCTGCAACAGCTGGCCGATGCGACGGTGGCCTCGTTGGTGTCGGTCATGTGCTCATTCCTTTTTTTGGCGGTTGATGGTGTGCGTTGCTAAGCGGCTGCGTTGCTTTTGAAGCTGCGCAGCCGGAGGCTGTTTCCGACGACGAACACGCTGGACAGTGCCATCGCAGCGCCGGCGAGCATCGGATTCAAGAGTCCGAGTGCGGCGATCGGAACCGCGGCGACGTTGTAGGCGAATGCCCAGAACAGGTTCGACTTGATCGTGCTCAGGGTCTTCCTGGACAGTCGGATCGCGTCGGCTGCGCTGCGCAGATCGCCCCGGACGAGGGTGATGTCGGAGGCTTCGATCGCCACGTCGGTGCCGGTACCCATCGCCATGCCCAGGTCAGCCTGTGCGAGGGCTGGAGCGTCGTTGACGCCGTCGCCGATCATCGCTACGACCTTCCCCTCGTTCTGCAGGCGGGTGATGACGTCGACCTTGTCCTTGGGCAGCACCTCGGCGATGACGGTGTCGATGCCGACCTCGGCGGCGATCCGACGGGCCACAGCCTCGTTGTCGCCGGTGAGCAGCACCGGCGTGAGCCCCAACGCCTTCAGCTGCGCGATCGCCTCGGC
>JANPJN010000597.1:0-12564 GCA_031425515.1 Acidobacteriota bacterium
CGCGAAGAGCCGGGAGATCGGTGGTGGGATTCTTGAACGGGTTGGTGCGGGAGGAACCGAGAATCGTGCCCCCTTTGGCAATGATCTCGTCGGTCTCATTCACGTGAAGGTCACGGCTCATCCCGCGAACGAGACCTCGCCAGCCTTCGAGAATCCCGACGCAGGTGCCCCCTTCGTTCGCGATACGTTGAACGACCGCGCGGATCACGGCGTTCAATCCCGGGGCGTCGCCGCCGCCCGTCATGATCCCGATGCGTTTCATGGCCGGAGAGTTCCGCGCTCAGACATGCGGAAGTATAACGTGGGGCGCCGGGAAGCCGGGCGCCATCTCGCGCGCCATGCCAGGGTGACCGGAAGAGACGATGAGGGGTCCGGGTGAGCAGGAGGGTGGTGGACGCGGGGAGGATCGAACTCCCGACCTCTGCATTGCGAACGCAGCGCTCTCCCAGCTGAGCTACGCGCCCCTGCTCTCGTGATGATCGTGGCCCGCCGGAGCCGTTCTCCCGGCGGGCACGAAAGGGAATTCTAGCATGCGCGATCCGGGAGGTGCAACGGCGGGCGCACCGATCTCGCCTCGCACGGCTGCCCCATGGGGCGGGAATCACGAAACTGGTCAGCGGATGACGTTCCGGTGATAATGCGTCCGACCTCTGCGCCCTGGCACCAGACCCCTGTCCCCGTCGCACGTCCCGGGGACGGACAGGCGGTCCCCTCTGGAGCGCAGGTTGCACAGTCTCTACCTACGCCTCCGATGTCCGACATACCAGAGCCGTTCTCCGCTTCCCTGTCGTCGTCCGGCTACGAGGACGGACTGGGTCGGCGTGGCCTCGTCTTCGACCGTGAGACCGGGGCCATCCGCGAGCGGCTCGTGCTGCGCCCGGAGATCGCCGTCTTCGAGCGGACCCTCGCGGAGCGGGTCTCGCACGCGGCGCTGCTGGAGGATGAGCGCTTTGCGCGGCCACAGTCGGTGGGACGGGATCCGCAGACCGGGGCCGTTGTCGTACTCTCGGAGTACGTGCAGGGGACGCGGCTCTCCGACCTGCTGGATGCGGTCGCCGGAAACGGACCCGGCGAGATGGCGCCCCCGGGGCTGGACGCCGCGATCGGATTCCTCCTGGACATGCTGCCGGCGCTCGGGGCCCTGCATGCCGCCGCGGGTTTTGCCCACGGAGCCGCGGGCGCGGGGCATACACTCCTGACGCCGGTCGGGCAGGTCGTCCTTCAGGACTGGGTGTTCGGCGACGTCCTGGCACGCCTCGGATGGAACCGTCGGCGACTGTGGCGGGAACTGGGGATTGCGGTACCGGCCGGAGAGGATGCGGGCAGGTTCGACGCATCCGCCGACATCGCGCAGGCCGCCGTGTCCGCCGTTCTCCTCATCACGGGCCGCCCCCTCGACCTCGAGGACAGCCTCGATCCGCTCACCGCCGCCATCCCGGAGATCGTGGAGATCGCGCAGATCCGCGGGACCGCGGAGTTTGCCGGAGGGGTGCAGCGTTTCCTCCAGCGGGCCCTGCCGCTGCCGGGAAGCCGGCCATTCCCGGGTGCGGACGAGGCCGCCGCCGCCGTGCGCCAGCTCGCGCGCGAGATCGGAGCCGCCGAGTGCCGCGCCGCGCTCGCCGGCTTCGTGACGGATCTCAACCGCCTCGCACCCGGGCCCGCGCGGCCCGGCGCCGCTGCGACTAGCGATGCCGACCTCGAGGAGAGCGACGCGCTCGACATCATCGAGGAGCGGGACGCCCAGGACGCGTTCGAGGTCGTGCACGAACCGGACGTGCTCGAGAACGAGCGCGCGGACATCTGGAGCGGGGACGTGGAGGCCGCGAGAACGGCCAGCGCATCCCTGGAGTTCGAGATCGGGCTGGATGACCTCGCCCCTTCGAGTGCGGCGCCGGATCCCGCCCTGGTGCGCGACGCCCGCGACACCGAGGCAGATGCCGCCGAGGCGGAATCGATCACCTACGACATCTCCGACGTCGCCTCTGACGCAGGGAGACAGGACGACGCGTCACGGACGACAGTGCTCGAGGCTGACGACAGCGCGCCGGTCGGTGTCGATAGCGTCCCGCCCGTCGGCGAGCCGGGTTCAAACCCTTCGACCGAGCAACCATTGCCCCTCGCCGGGATGCAGGACAACGGCCCCGTCCTCGTCCGTGCCGATGAACTGGACGCTCCGTCGTACTCCCAGCCGGTGCCCTCTGCCGGTACTTCGAGCGCATTCGACGCCCTGCCTCCGCCCGAGCCGGTCGCTACAACCGCGCAGGGGGACCCGGGCCCACGGGCCGAACCCACCCTCCCCCTCGCGGCCTCGAACGACGTGGCGGCCCCGCCGCCGGCCCCAGGCGCGCCCGCCAGTGAGCGGCCCGTGCAACCCGCTGCGGCCGCACCGCCTCCCGCACGGAAACGCCGCCGAGGTGCGAAGCGGGATCGTGACAAGCTGCGCTCCGACGCGAAACCGCCCGCGCCTGCGCCGGGCCCGTCACCGGAGATGGTGAGCAAGCCGCCAGCGCCGGTGCCGGCGACGCCGGTGGCGCAAACGCCACCCTCCGTGCCGTCGGCCCCTCCGGTGGTGCAGGGAGCCCCCGCCGTACGAGCAGCCCCTCCCCCGGTTCCCCATGCGGCGCCGCCGATGCCGTATTACCCGCCGCGCGAGCCGGTCCCGTCGTGGACGACACCCGCGCCTGTCCCGACCGAGTGGTCACCCCCCGCGGAGTTCAGGCCGGCCCCCATCGCGTCCAGCGTCCGGATCAAGAGCGAACCGCCGCCGGGCTACTCGCCCCTGGGCAAGCACCGCACGGTGGAGGCCGCCGACGCGATGACCGCGGTGCCGTACGTGAACCGGGGGACGTCGCCTGCGGGCTCGTCCACCTGGAAAGCCGTCGCCGCCGCGGCCGTCGTGGTGGTGGCGATTGCGGCGGTCGCCGGTCGCGCCTACTGGCTGAAGGACCGGCCGACGCCGTCGGCAGCGGTGTCGACGCCGGCTGCCGTGTCGGCTCCGGCCGCCGAGGCGCCCGTCGGGACGTTGATGCTCGCGACCGAGCCCGCCGGCGCGAAAGTCATTCTCGACGGGGAGCCCGCCGGCGAAACGCCGCTCACGATCGAGAAGCTCGCCGCCGGCCGTCACACCGTCGCCTTCGTCACGGCGGCAGGCACGGTCAGACGCACGGTCCGGATCGAAGCCGGCAAGACCTCAGCGCTCGACGTCGCGGTCTACTCCGGCTGGGTCGCGGTCTTCGCCCCGGTCGTGATGGACATCTCGGAAAACGGGCGCTCCATCGGCACCACCGACCAGGGACGCATCATGCTCCCTCCGGGCCGGCATCAGCTCACGTTCACGAACAGGGAACTGGGCTACAAAGCCAGTCAGACCGTCACCATCGAAGCGGGCGAAGAGCGGTCCGTCAACCTGCAGGCGACAGGAGAGCTGAATCTCAACGCCCTGCCCTGGGCTGAGGTCTGGCTGGATGGCCAGAAGGTCGGGGATACCCCGATCGCCGGACTCGCCGTGCCGCTCGGGACGCACGAAGTGCTCTTCAAACATCCAGAATTGGGGCAGCGCACCATCACGGCCATCGTGAGGGCCGATGCTCCGACGGCCGCGGCGGTGGATTTCTCCAGACCCCCTTCAGAGTAGGGCGAGCGCCCGACTTCCGCGACGAGAAGCGTGATCCCGATGACAGGATCGACATCCGGTCACCGCACCTTTGGCCTGTCGCACGCATCCGTGATTTACGGATGTGCGCGGAAATTCCCCAGAGCCGGACGACCCAGGCCATGGCACCGCCCTTGCCCTTCAGCTGGACATCGTATTTCAGAGAAGGTGCCTCATGTGGAGTTGGATCAGCTGCTACGTTACCGGCCATGACTACAGCGTCTCGTGCGATGGAGGCGCGATGTTCCTTCGATGCGTCGCGTGCGGGCGACGCTCGCAGGGCTGGCTGGTGCATGGATCCGAGTCCCACGCGCACGTGCACGCCCACGGCGGGCGCGGCTGACCGGTCGCCGCGAGGTTGACACTTCGCGCGGCTGCTGGGGACAATACCGGGGATGCTGGTCCCCCGGATATCGAAGGAAGACCTGAAGTCCCGCCTCGACGCCCCCGGGCCACCCCCGCTCATCGTTGACGTCCGGCTCAAGTACCCCTACGAACACAGCACCATCATGCTGCCCGGCGCCCTGCGTCTCGGGCCCGAGACGATCGGCCGCGAAGGGCTGCCCCGCGACCGCGACATCGTCCTCTACGATTCCGATCCCGACGAGATCGTCGCCGAGCGCGCGGCCGTCGGCCTGCTCCGCGACGGCTTCCGGACGCTGGTGCTGGAAGGCGGTATTGCCGGGTGGGCAGCCGCCAGGTTCCCGACCTCGCCGAAGACCGCGCCGCAGCTCGCCGTGCCCGTCAGCGGTCCATCGAGAGGGTGACCAGCGTGCTTCCCTCGACGCTCGACGCCCTGGCCGATTTGTCGGAGATTCGCGGCGCCGCGGCCGAGGCCGCAGGCATGCGAGCCACCGCCGGCTCCATTCGCAGGATGAGCCCCGCCGATCAGGCGGCGTTCACCCGTCGTGCTCGACGCGGCCGGCTCGAGGAGGAGGCAGCCATCGATCCCGGCGTGCAGTGGCGCGTGCGCGAACTAGTGGCGGGTGGCCCCGACGCGGCGGTCGCCGCCGCGCGGGCGGGGATCCCCTGGCTGCTCCGGAGGCTCCTCGAACTTGTCGCAATCACCCCGTCTGACGCCCTGCTTCTGGTCCAGCAGCTGGGCATCGTCACGCTCCCTGACCTCGTCGCGACGCTCCACGATGGCCGCCTGGCGCAGCAGCGGTCCGCGGCAGTCGTCACTCGGCTGAAGGCCGCGGCGCTCGCGCTCGGCCAGGAGGTCCGCCTCGTCCCTCTGGGGCGCGCCACGGAGTTGCTCGACGCCGTCTGTGCCGCGATCGAGCGGGGCTGCCCGTCGATTGACCTGCTGACCCCGGCAGGTGATGCCCGCCGGTTCGAATCGCTCGTGTCGTCGCTCGTAATCGTCGGGCGTGCGTCGGATCCGCAGGCCGCGATTGAGGCGGTCTCGTCGCTTGGCGGCCTGGACGATGTGCGGCATCGCGGAGGCCGCCGTGCCGTCGTCGTCTTTCAGCAGACCGAGATCGACATCCGGGTGGCGGCGCCAGACGACTACGGCACGGTGCTGTTCAACGCCACGGGATCGACGTCACACCTGCGCGCCGTGCACGAGCGGCGCGGACGCGCCCGCCTCGCGCCCGGCGAAGAGGCGGTGTACGCCGATGCCGGGCTCCCCTTCATCCCCCCGGAGTTGCGCGAGGGGGCCGGAGAGATCGAGGCGGCGGCCGCCGGCCGCCTGCCCGGTCTGGTCCAGCGGGAGCACATTCGCGGCGACCTGCACATGCACACCACGCGCAGCGACGGCGCGGACACCCTCGACGCCATGGTGGCGGAGAGCGCGGCGCTCGGGTACGAGTACATCGCGATCACTGACCACTCCGAGCGTGCGGCCGCGGGTCGGACGCTGGGGCGCGGCGACCTCGATCGGCAGCGCAGCGAGATTGCGGCGCTCCAGGATCGCTATCCCCGGCTGCGCATCCTGCGGGGCATCGAAGTGGACATCATGCCCGACGGGCGTCTGGACTTCGACGACCGGCTCCTCGAGCCTCTCGACATCGTCCTGGCCTCGCTGCACGATTCGGCGGGCCACGACCCCGCGGCACTCACGCGCCGGTGCCTGGCGGCGATCCGGCATCCTCTCGTGAACGTCATTACGCATCCCGCGAATCGGCTCGTCGGCAGGCGCGCGGGTTATGCGCTCGACTTCGACGCCGTGTATGCGGCCGCGGCAGAGACCGGCACGGCGCTCGAGGTGGATGGCGCCCCGTCGCATCTCGACCTCGACGGCGAGCATGCCCGCCGCGCGGTGGCCGCCGGCGTGACACTCACGATCGACAGCGACTGCCATCGGGCCCGCTCGCTGCAGCGTCAGATGGCGCTGGGGATCGGGACCGCACGGCGCGGCTGGGTCGAGCCGCGTCATGTCCTCAATGCACGCCCGCTGCGCGATGTGCTTGCGTTCGTGGCCGCCAAACGCAGGCGCTGACGCCCGGGAGCACCGCGGCCCTGCGTGCTAAGATGAACCACTGCCGGCCGCGGGCCGAATCCCCAATGAAACTGCCCAGCGTCCTGACGGCCTTCGTTTTCGCAATGGCGCCCCTCGGCGCAACGGGGGCGCCACCGTCGCAGCCCGCAGGGGATGTCGCGACCCCGCCCGCGCGTGAGGTGGCCGCCGCGCTCCAGAAGAAGTACGACGGCGTCCGCGACTTCACAGCCGAGTTCGTGCACGACTCGGAGGGAGGGCTTCTGCGGAAGAAGCAGTCGGAGAGCGGCGTGGTCTCCGTCAAGAAGCCGGGGCGGATGCGGTGGGACTACCGGAAGCCCGAGCCCAAGGTCTTCGTCTCCGACGGCCGCCGGATCTATCTGCACGTGCCCGCCGACAACCAGGTCGTCATCAGCCCGGTGCCTCCCGACGATCAGGCGACGACCGCCGTCCTCTTTCTGGCCGGGAAGGGCAATCTGACGCGCGACTTCGACGTCAGTTATGTGGAGGGCGGCGCCGCCGACACGTACGCCCTGCGTCTGAACCCGAAGCTCCCGGACCGCGATTACGACTGGCTCCAGATCGTGATCGATCGGCGGACGCTTCAGCTTCGCTCGCTCAGCGCCGCCGACAGCCAGGGCGGCCGATCGACCTTCCGCTTTTCGAACTTCAAGGAAAACGCCGGCCTGCAGGACAAGGCGTTCGAATTTCGCATTCCGCGCGGCGCCGACGTGACCAATCATGCCGACAGCGCGCGCTGAGCGGATGCGCGCCGGTGCCGCGCGGGTAGTCCTCGCCGCCGCGCTGCTCGCGGGCGCGTGCGCCACGAGCAATGCCTACCGGGCCGGCCAGCGGGCCGAGACCGCGCAGGACTACGACCGTGCGGTCGTCGAGTACACGAGGACGGTCCGGGAGCGTCCGAACGACCGCACCGCGCAGCTGGCGCTGCAGCGCGCGCGGCTGCGGGCGTCGCAGGATCACTATTTCCGCGGCCGGCGCTTGCAGGCGACCGAGCGTCTCGAGGAGGCGCTCGGCGAGTTTCAGCTTGCGGCGGAACTGAATCCCGCCGCGGCGGACGCCGACGCGGCGCTGCGGGAGACGCGTCAGAAGCTCCGCACCAAACTTGCCGTGTCACGCGGAGGCAAGACGGAGCTCCAGTCCCTCATCGAGCGTTCGCGCGATCTGGCACCCGCGGGCCTCGATCTCCCGGAGGGCGCCCGGCTTCCGGACTCGCTCGTCTTCAGCAATGCCGCAAGCGGCCTGGTGTTCCGCGCGCTGGGCCGCCTGACCGACGTCAACGTCGTGTTCGACCCCGCCTTTCGCGATGCCCCTCTCAGCGTCGATCTGCGGAATATGTCGCTGCAGGATGCGCTGACGTCGGTCACGGCGAGCACACGGACGTTCTACCGCGTCACCGCGCCCCGCACGATCACCATCGTCCCCGACACGCCGACCAAGCGGCGGGAGTACGAGGAGTCGGTGATTCGGACGTTTTATCTGAGCAACGCCGACGTCAAGGAGGTGATCGACCTCCTGCGTGTCGTGGCCGACGTGCGGCAGGTCTCGGCGATCACCGCGACCAATGCGATCTCGATCAAGGACACGCCCGAGCGGATTGCCGCCGCGGGCCGTCTGATCGCCGCCGTGGACAAGGCGCGCCCTGAGGTCGTCATCGAGGTCGAGCTGCTGGAGGTGGACCGCACGCGGATGCGGGAGTTCGGGCTGCACATTTCGAGCCCCGGATCGTCGGATGCGCCCCCCGCCGGGATTGCCGGGTCGGTCGACGTCAACCGGGGTGATTTCACCCTGCAGACGCTGCGCAGCCTCACCCAGGCGGACGTCTTCCTGTCGGGCCTCCCGGGGATCTACTACAAGCTGCTCAAGAACGACGCCAACACGCGGACGCTCGCCAACCCGCAGCTGCGGACATCGGAAGGGCTCACGGCGCAGGCGCGCTTCGGCGATCGCGTGCCGATCCCCGTCACCACCTTCGCGCCCATTGCGTCAGGCGGCATCAACCAGCAGCCGATCACGTCGTTCGATTATCAGAACATCGGCGTGAACATCGACATCACGCCGCGCACGCATCATGACGATGAGGTCACGCTGGCGCTGAAGATTTCCTTGAACAGCATCTCGGGCACGGGGTTCGGCGGGCTGCCGACCATCGGCAATCGCGAGATCACGACGACCATCCGCTTGAAGGACGGCGAGACGAACATGCTCGCCGGACTCATCCGGGACGACGAGCGGACGGTGCTGTCGGGGACGCCTGGCCTGAGCGATCTCCCGCTCATCGGGCGACTGTTCGCGAGCCATCGCAAGGAGTCGCAGCAGACCGACATCATCCTGACGCTCACACCGCACATCGTCCGCGTGCTGGACCTGTCCGAGGGGGATCTGCGGCCGTTCCGGCTGGGACGGGATTCGAATGGCGCCGTGGTCGATCTGCCGAATCTGCAGGCGCCCCCGCCGCCCCGAGACCGCGAGGACATCCCCGCGCAGCCCCCCGTCCCTCCCACCGCCACCCCTGCCTTCCCGCAACCCCTCCAGACGACCCCTCCCCGCTAGCGAGGGGAGCCCTCGCGGGAGGCCTCGCGGGTGACGGAGGCGCCGAGGGACGTGAGACGCTCGACGAGCGACCCGTAGCCACGCTCCACGGTCTCGAGCGGACCCACGGTGCTCTCGCCTTCCGCGGCAAGCGCGGCTGCAATCAGCGCCATGCCTGACCGAAGATCGCGGCTATCGAGATCGCGCCCCCGCAGGCGCGCCGGCCCGCTGACGATGATGCGGTGCGGGTCGCACAGGAAGAGGTCCGCGCGCATCGCGCTCAGTTGCTCGAGCGCGAAGAGCCGCAGCTCGTACAGCCAGTCGTGCACCAGCGTACGACCCTCGGCCTGGGTCGCGAGTACGGTCACGAGGCTCACCATGTCGCTCGGAAAACCCGGCCACAGGCCCGTGGTGATCCGGCCCGCCGCCGTCAGCGTGGATGGCTGGACGACCAGCGTGTCGTCGGCATACGTGCACCGCAGACCCATCTTGAGGAGCGGAGCGGCCACCACCTCGAGGTCCGTCGTGCGCGCGCCAGTGACCTCGATCTCGCCGCCCGTGATGGCCGCCGTCACGCCCCAGCTTCCGGCTTCGATGTAATCGCCAGCGAGCCGATGGACGGCGCCACCGAGGCGCTCCGGCGCCTCGACGCGCAGCGTGGAGGTGCCCTCTCCCTCGATCGATACGCCCATCGCGCGCAGGAAGCAGCACAGCTCGCCCACGTGCGGCTCCATCGCGGCGTGACGGATTTCAGTCCGGCCGCGCGCCGCGGCCGCCGCAAGCAGCGCCGTCTCGGTGCCCGTCACCGAGGCTTCGTCCAGATAGAGCGAAGCGCCAGTGAGCCCGTCGCCTGCCTCCAGCGAGTACCCCGCCTCGTCGCGCTGGACGGCCCCCATGGCCGTGAGTGCCTGCAGGTGGGTCGTGAGGGTGCGCCGCGTGGGGAAGTCACCTCCTGGCGGCGCCAGGCGCGCCGAGCCGCGCCGGGCGAGCAGCGGACCGAGCAGCAGCACGGATCCTCGCAGCTTTCCCACGAGCACGGGATCGGGGGTATCGGTCCTGACCTGTGCGCAGCGGACACGCAGGGTGGACGTGCCGCGCCCTTCGATCGATGCGCCGAGGCCCGTCAGGAGATCCGCGAGCACCTCGACGTCCCGGATCCGCGGCACATTGCTGATGACGCACTCGGCATCGGTCAGCAGGCACGCGGCCAGCAGCGGCAACGCCGAGTTCTTGTTCCCTTCGACCGTGATCCGCCCCGAGAGCCGGCGCCCACCCTCAATCCGCAGTCTTGCCATGCCTCACACTCCTGTGCCGGCGCCGAATCCGAGATACACGATCTCCTCCCGCAGGATGACGCCGAAGCAATCGTGCACGGTGGCTTTACAGCGCCCGATCAGGGCACGTATCTCGCCCGCCGACGCGCCTCCGTCAGTCACGATGAAGTTGGCATGCGCGGCCGACACGATCGCGTGTCCTTCCCTCGCGCCTTTCAGCCCGGCGCGATCCACCAGTGCGCCGGCCGACAGCGGCACGCCCTCGGGCACGGGGTCCCGCGGCGTGACGGGGTTCTGGAAGATGCAGCCGGCGCTTGGCGACTCCAGCGGCTGCGTCCGCTTGCGAAAGGCGAGCGACTGCCGCGCGACCGCGCGGAGCTCGGCCGGCTCCCCAGCCGAGACCTCCAGATCGGCCGACACCACGACCTCCCGGGTGCGGTGGAGACGGCTGAAATCGTACGCAAACTCCATGTCCGCGGCGGCAACCTCCGACACGCGCCCATCGAGACCGACCATGCGCACCCTCCGCACGAGCTCGCTCATCAGCCGCCCGCGGAAATGCGCATTGCCGAAGACGGCGCCGCCAAGCGTGCCCGGCGTGCCTGCCCACATTTCCAGCCCGGCGACGCCGCGGTTCACGGTCCACCTGACCGCGCCGTTGATGGTGACCCCGGCCTCCACACGGACGATCGACGGGCTCAGGGCCTCGACCTCGCCGCCGTGGACGCGGATCACGAGACCTTTGACACCTTCGTCTGCGACCAGCACATTCGATCCACCACCCAGAGCTGTGACGGCCAGGCCTGCCTCGCGGGCAATCCCGACCGCGGCCCGGATGTCCTCGGCCGTCTGCAGCTGCACCAGCCATTCGGCCGGCCCGCCGACCTTGAAGGTCGTCAACGGCGCGAGCGGCGCATCGCGGCGGACGCGATCCGGCCCTAGCGCGTCAAGCATCCGCTGCTCGAATCGCGTCACGACGCCTCGCCCGTCAGCGCGCGTTCGAGCAGACGCAGCGCCTGCAGCGCTCCGACCGGCGTGCACGCCGCCATCTCGACCCAGTCGCCTGGCGCGAGCTGACCGGCGAGCGGGAGGTCGGCCGAGATGACGGTGGCGATCCGCGGATAGCCGCCGGTCGTCTGACGGTCGGCCATCAGCAGGATCGGCTGCCCGGACGGAGGAACCTGCACCGATCCCATCGGTGTGGCCTGCGACAGCAGATCGCCGCCGCGGGGCGCCTCGATCGTCGGCCCTTCCAGCCGGTACCCCATGCGATTGGAGTCCGCTGTCAATCGGAACCGGGCCCCCAGAAACTGCGTGACGGCGTGTGCGTCGAACACCGCCTGATCAGGGCCCATGATCACCCGAAGCCGTGCGCCGCCTCGCGGCAGGTCGAGGGGACGGCCGTGCGCGTGCACCACAGGCCCGGCCTCCGCAATCGGAAGCTCGTCGCCAGCTCGCAGCGGCCGACCCCCGAACGGCCCGATGCATGCCGCGACGCTCGAGGCGCGGCTGCCGAACGTCGCCGGCACATCGAACCCTCCGCGCACCGCGAGCGCCGCGCGTGCGCCGGCACGCCGCTCTCCGAAGCGCAGCACACCCGCATCGGGCAGCTCAAACCATGACGCCGTATCCGCCACCACGTCGTCGATCCTGACGTCGAAGTCCGCTCCCGCGATCGCGCAGACGACGCTCCCGCGGGCGCGGAGCACCGGGCCGGCCACGGTGATCTCCAGCGCCGCGGCACTATCGGGGTTGCCCGCGATCCTGTTGGCCAGCCGGTGCGAATACGCATCCATGGGACCCGACACGGGCACGCCGCTCCCCTGCCGTCCCCATCGACCGGCATCCTGGATGGTCGTCATCAGCCCGGGCCGCACTACCGTCAGCGAGCTCACACGCGTTCCGTCGGATGGAAGCGGACCCGGTCGCCAGCCTCGAAGAGAAAAGGATCGGATCTGTCGGGATCGAAGGGCGTGACTGTCGTCCGGCCGATGATCTGCCAGCCGCCTGGCGTCTCCACGGGATAGATTCCGGTCTGGCCCGCCGCAATCGCCACGCTGCCGGCCGGCACGCGCTTACGAGGCACAGCTCGCCGGCCTGCCGCGATCCGCGGGTCCAGCGGCGCCATGTAGGCGA
This sequence comes from Acidobacteriota bacterium, assembly GCA_031425515.1. Lineage (GTDB taxonomy): Bacteria > Acidobacteriota > Vicinamibacteria > Vicinamibacterales > 2-12-FULL-66-21 > JALZOC01. Next base: position 12,053 of record JANPJN010000597.1, read on the forward strand.
AGCCCGGCATGAAGCCGAGCATGTAGACGCGATAGGTCACCCCCGTGTGCCGCGCGATGACCTCGTGCTCGGTCATGCCCGCGGCCTCGGCGACCTCCGTCAGGTCGGGGCCATCCGCTCCCCCGTACGAGACCGGAATCTCGTGCAGCCTTCCCTGGGTGGCGACGGCATCGGGCAGGTCCGCCTCGAGCGCGACGACGTCCGCTTCGAGGCGTGCCGCGTCGGTGACGAGCGGATCGAAGTACAGCGTCACCGAGGCATAGGCGACGACAACATCGCGGAGATCCGACCTGTGGTGTGCGAGGGCACGGCCGAGCGCGACGGCTCTGGCATTCAAGGCCGGATCGATTCGTGCCGGCCACTCGGCGAGGAGCGCCGCGTCGCCGGCCGGTGCAATCCTGAGCGTGCTCATCCCTGCTTCGACGCTCGCGCCTCGAGCGCGGTCAGCAGCTTCTGATGGATGTCGTCGAAGCCTCCGTTGGACATGACGAGAACGAGATCGCCGGGCTGCG
>JANPJN010000598.1:0-6190 GCA_031425515.1 Acidobacteriota bacterium
GGACGGCCCCGGACACGCACGGAGTCGTCCAGCTGCATACACGAGGGCTCACTCCACACGTCGTTGACGGCGCACGCCACGGACGATGTCGAATCCGATTGCGTCTCGAAAGACCCGGAACACGGACGGGCACGGACGGCCACGGACACGCACGGAGTCGTCGAGCTGCATTCAGGGAGGGATCACTCCACACGTAGTTGACGGCGAACGCCGCGGACGAATGTCGAATCCGATTGCGTCACGAAAGACCCGGAACACGGACGGCCCCGGACACGCACGGAGTCGTCGAGCTGCATTCACGAACGGTACCGGCCTGACGCGTTGATGCAACCACGACAGCGTCAACCTTGCGAACTGATCCTGCTTGGGGACTCGCCGACCCGGTCCTGGGCCCAAACATCTCTCTGACATGACGGGCTGGCCGCCGCGCGCGAGCGCGGGGCGCCGGCGCGGCCAGCCCGAACAAGACAGCCCGGAGGCTGGCTCCTCCGTGCTCGTCCGCGCTTGTCAGTGTCGTCCGTGTTTTGCGGGCGGTGGGGAAAGGGCGGCGCTGCGGGGCGCTACAAGTACTTCAGTACGCCACGGAGGGTGTCGAAGAGCACATTGGCGACCGCCCGCACGAGCGGAGAGACCTCGCCGTTCGCGATGTTCTCGGCGGTGGCCACCGGCTGGGTGACGAGAAGATAAATGAGCCCGCCGGCAAAGACCGCCGTGAGAACTCCGATGATCCCCGCGAGGCTGAGGCTGCGCTGGGCAAAGCTCATAAGGAAGGGCCCAGTCTACAACGGGCCGGTGCAACTGTGTCTTGGACGAAACCTCCGGAGACAGGGTTCCGTCGCGGTCCCGGTCAGCTCGAGGGGATCTCGACCGCCGCGCCCAGTTCCAGGCGCTCCAGCGTCGGTCCGACGGTGTCCCGGTCCCCGACAATCACCGTCAGCAGACGCGAGGGGTCGATGTGCGCCGCGGCGACCCGCATCACCTCCGCTTCGTCCACGGCCAGCACCCTGGGGACGAACGTCGAGAAATGATCGTCAGAGAGCCCGTGCAGGGCGAGTTGCGCCGCCCCGCGGCTGATCTGCTCGGCGGTCTCGAAGTTTCTCGGATAACCCCGCGTGAGCGCCGCCCGTCCCATTTCGAGCTCGGCACGGGAGACCGGGCGGCTCCCGCGAATCCCGCGCAACTCGTGCATGGCCTCGATCACGGCAGCCGCCGTGGCGTCGGACTGCACGCTGGCCTGCAGCAGAAACGGCCCCGGGCCGCGGCGGAAATCGAACGACGTGCGCGCCCCGTACGTGTAGCCCTTGTCCTCCCGCAGATTCATGTTGATGCGGCTCACGAACTGCCCGCCGAGGATCATGTTCAGCACGAGCAACGCATGATAATCCGGCGTGGACCGCGGAAGCGCCACGTGCCCGATCCGCAACTCCGACTGCGCCGCGCCGGGCCGGTGGAGCAGCGCGAGCCGCTCCGGCGGCGCGGAGGGCGCCGCGAGCGCTGACGGATCGGGCGGCGAACCCGGCGCGGAGGTTCCCTGCCAGTCGCCGAACGCCGCCTCGACGAGATCGCCGAGCGCCTCGTGCGTGGCATCGCCCGAGGCCACGATCGTGAAGCGGGAGGGCACGAACATCGAACGGTGGTGCCCCGCGACCTCGTCGAGCGACATCGCGCGCAGCGACGCCTCGGTCCCGATCGGCTGATGGCCGTAGGGATGCCCCCGATACACCATCTCGGTGAACGCGCGGTCGGCCAGCGTCGGCGCCATGTCCCGCACCTGCACGAGGCGGTTCAGCCGCAGCTCCCGCACGCGCTGGAAGTCGGTGTCCTCCAACCGGGGCCGCCGCACCATGTCGGCCAGCAGCGCCACGCCGCGATCCGCGAAGCGGGCCAGAGTCGTCAGCGTCAGGATGGTGGCGTCGGATCCGATCTCGGAGTCGAGATGCCCGCCGATCCGCCCCAGGCTCTCGTGCAGCTCGATGGCATCGAGCTCGCCGCAGCCCTCGTCGAGCATGTCGCTCGTGACGGCCGCCAGCCCCGGCCGCTCCGCGGGGTCGGTCGCGGCCCCTGCCGGCAGCAGCGCCAGAAAACTGACGAGCGGCACGGCGTGGTGCTCGACGGTCAGGACCTGCAGGCCGTTCGAGAGGCGGCGCCGCCCTACCTCGGGAAAGCGAAACGACGGGTCGGGCCCCAGCGGCGGCAGCCGCGAACGATCGACCACGTCAGGCCACCGACACCGGCACGGAGCCCTCGATCGCCAGCTGCGTCTGCCCGCGCGGGACGACGCTCAGCAAGACGCGCGCATCGGGGCGCAGCCAGTCCCGCGTGACGCGCTGGATCCCCTCGGGCGTCACACGCTGGTACCGCGCCAGGTCGGCGCCGAAGAACCCCGGGTCGCCGACGTACACGTTGTAGGCGTTCAACTGATCCCCTTTACCGCCGAAGCCGCCCACGGTCTGCAGCCGGTAGATGAAGCTCGCTTCGGCCTGCGCCTGGCATCGGTCCATCTCCCCCGCCGAGGGCCCATCGGCGCCCAGCCGCGCCACGGCGTCGCTGATGGCCCGTTCGAGCTCCGCCAGCGTCCGCCCCGGGGCCGCCGTCGCCACGATCTGGAAGAATCCGCCGATCTCGCGCGAGCTCTGCGACACGGCAATCTCGGTCGCCATCCGCTGCTCGTAGACGAGCGTCCGATACAATCGCGAGGTCTTGCCCCCGGCCAGCAGTTCCGACACCAGATCCAGCTCCGCATCGTCCTCGCCAAACAACGACGGCGAATGCCACGCGATATAGAGCCGCGGCAGCTCGACCCGATCCTCGAGCAGGAGACGCCGCTCCGAGGTGATCGGCGGCGGCGCGTCGGCTGGCACGCCGGGTGGCTCTTCGCCGGCCTCCAGCGGCCCGAAGTAGTCGGATGCCATCGCGAGCACCTGGTCGGTGTCCACGTCCCCCGCGATCGCCAGGGACGCATTGCGCGGGCGGTAGTAGGTCTGGAAAAACGCCCGCACATCGTCGAGCCGGGCAGCGCGGATGTCGTCGGCGCCGCCGATCGTCATCCAGGCGTACGGATGGTCCGGCGGATACAGCGAGGCGGCCAGCGCCATCCCCGCGAAGCCGTACGGGCGGTTCTCGTAGTTCTGCCGCCGCTCGTTCAGGACCACCTCCCGCTGGTTCTCGAACTTGGCGTCGGTGAGCGCCGGCAGCAGAAACCCCATCCGATCCGATTCCATCCAGAGCGCGAGCTCGAGCGCGTTGGTGGGCACCACTTCCCAGTAGTTGGTGCGATCGGCGTTGGTCGAGCCGTTCAGCGACGCGCCGGCCTCCTGCAACGGCTGGAAGAACCCGCGGTCGTAGTGCGCGGAGCCCTCGAACATCAGATGCTCGAAGAGGTGCGCGAAACCGGTATGGCCCGGCTTTTCGTTCTTCGAGCCGACGTGATACCAGACGTTGACGGCCACGATCGGACAGGCGTGGTCCTCGTGGATCAACACGTCCAGGCCGTTCGGAAGGGTGTGGTGCGAGTAGGGGATGGTGATCACGACAGCGGCGGACTCAGCGCACCGGCGTGAGCGGAATGGCGGTCTTCTTGTAGCTGGCCGTCGCCAGCTGCACCGCGAGGTGGCGCGCCGCAGCGTGGAACGCCTCCGACGCCGGCGAGCCGCGCTCGCCAATCGTGATCGGCACGCCGATGTCCCCACCGATCCGGATCGGCTCGTAGATCGGCACCCGGCCGAGGAACGGGATCGACAGTTCGGTCGCCAGCGCCTCGCCCCCGCCCTTGCCGAAAATATCGCTCTCGTGCCGGCAGTCCGGGCAGACGAAGTGGCTCATGTTCTCGACGAGCCCGAGGGGCGTGACGTTCAGCTTCTGATACATGCGGACGGCGCGGCGCGTGTCCGCCACCGACACGATCTGGGGGGTGGTCACGACCACACTGCCAGACACGGGCACGGTCTGGCTGAGGCTGAGCGCGATGTCGCCCGTGCCGGGAGGCATGTCGACGATCAGATAGTCGATGCCCTCCCACCGCACCTCGCGGAAGAACTGCTGGATGACGCTGTGGAGCATCGGGCCCCGCCAGATCACCGGCGCATCATCGCCCGTCATGAACGCCATCGAGACGAGCTGGATGCCGTACTGCTCCGCGGGGATGATCTTGCCGGCCTCGTCTCCCGTGAGCTGGGTTTTGATCCCCAGCATCAGCGGTACGTTCGGGCCATACACATCGCCGTCGATGAGCGCCACGCGCGCCCCCATCTGGCTGAGCGCGATGGCCAGGTTCACCGCCACGGTGGTCTTGCCGACCCCGCCCTTGCCCGCGCCGACGGCAATGATGTTCTTCACGCCGGGCACCGGCGCCTTGCCCGCGGGATCGGCGGAGGTCGTCGAGCGGACCTGCACCCCCATTTCGACCGCGACCGAGGCCACTCCGGGCACGCGCGCCACAGCGTCGTGCGCCTGGGCACGCATCGCGTCGCGGTACGGCGCCCCGTGCGTGGCCAGATCGATCGCGAACGCCACGCGGCCCCCGTCCACGCGCAGGTCCCTCACGAACTTGAGCGCCACGATGTCGCGAAGCAGATCGGGATCGCGGATCGACCGCAGGGCGTCGAGCACCGACGCATCGGAGACGGCTGGATTCATGTGCAGGAGCAATTGTACCCGGGAGTCCGGGCCGGCGCGAGCGAACTACAGCCTTTCTTCGACCATGCGGCCGACGATCGGCAGCCGAAACCGCTGTCCCTGATACGCCTTGAGCATCATGAGCAGCCAGACGGCGAGCGATGCGTAGAAGACCACGATTGAGAGGATCCAGCCGAGAAAGGGGATCGTGAGGCAGATGACGAATGCCACGCACGCGACCCCGAAGAACATCACGGCCTGCAGCGCATGGAACCTGACGAACGTGTTCCGGGGCTCCACGAGATAGAAGACGAGGCCGCTGATCCAGCCGAGGCTGTAGCAGAGGGCGCCGGCCACGTTCTCGTCGAAACCGCTCGACGTCTTTTCGGGATCAGGCACGTATCGTCCGCCGTCAGTTGCCAGCCCGCAGGAACATGCGGCGTGTCTCGTTGTGCAGGAGCACCCAGTAGCCGTAGATGCTCAGGGCCGTGCCGAAGGGCAGCACGAACAGGTTGATCGCGCCCAGTCCGAGGACCGCCGTGCGCCCGTGCGGCTGGAACCGCCGCAGCGCGGCGCCCGCCCACGCGTTCAACCCGCCGCCGCAGAGCAGCGCCGCGCCGAACACGGCAAAGGCGGCCGCGGTGATGCCAGCCGCCATCCGCTCGTCTGTGGTGGCCACACCAATCGCGACGGCCCCGACGGCCAGCAACAGCATGGCGGCGCCAAGCAGGAGCCCGATGGCGCCCCAGACGAGCTGAAGGATGCCGAGCAGGAGGAGATGCGGTCGCATGGGAGGGCTGGAGCCGGCGCCCTCAGCGGATCGTGACGCGCACGTCCACCAGCGTCTGCGGCGCACCCTGAGGCGCGACGCTGAAGCGGAAGGTCGCCCCCTCACGCACGCCGGCCGGCACGCGAAGACGCATCTCGTGCGTGACGGAGACCTCGCCCACACCGCCGCACAGGGCGCACCAGTCCGACCAGACCTCGCCGCGGCCGCCACAGCGCGAGCACGTGCCGCGCAGAGGGACGTGGAATGGCACGAGGGCCCCCCAGAACGCCTCCTGCGGCGTCAGCACGATCTCCGCGGACAGCGAGGATGGACGGGGGCCGCCAAAGAAGGAATCGCGCATGCGATCGAGCACGCTCGACACGGACGGAAAATCGATCGCCACCTCGTCGGCCAGCCAGTCGGCGCGGGTGCCCGTCAGGAGCCGGGCGTCATACGAACGGCGGCGGTGGGGATCGCGGAGGACTTCGTACGCACGCGACACTTCGACAAAGGCCGCCGCTCGGTCGTCCCCCGAGATGTCGGGGTGGTAGCGGCGCGCGAGCTGGCGGTAGGCGCGGCGGATCTCGTCCGCCCCGGCGCCCTGTGCCACGCCCAGCACGTCGTAATAGTCACGCATCGCGCGTCGTTCCGTGCGCTCCGGACCGCAAACCGTTCACAGGCTAACGATAGGAGCCGACCCGGGGGATGTCAAGAAACGCCCCGGGCGGATGGTAAAATCGGGCCCATGAAGGAATGCCCGCTCTGTGGAGAGACCATGCGGCTGAGCGTGCGCGACGTCCAGGGGCC
>JANPJN010000599.1:0-5919 GCA_031425515.1 Acidobacteriota bacterium
CTGGATGCGCTTGTTGCTCCCGAGCTTGGTGAACTCCGCATCCTGCAGGACGTGCAGCAGCTTGGCCTGCAGCGCCGGCTTCATCTCGCCGATTTCGTCCAGCATCAGCGTGCCGGTGTCGGCCTGCTCGAACTTGCCGATACGCGTGGTCGCCGCGCCGGTGAAGGCGCCGCGCTCGTGGCCAAACAGCTCGCTCTCGAGCAGTTCGGCAGGCAGCGCCGCGCAGTTCACCTTCACGAACGGACGATTCCGGCGGGTCGATCGCTGGTGGATGGCCCGCGACACCAGTTCCTTCCCGACGCCGCTTTCTCCCCGGATGAGGACCGTGACGTCGCTGTCCGCCACCTGCTCGATCACCACTGCGATCCCGCGCATCTTCTCGCTGTTGCCCCAGACCGCGCGATCCTCGTCGTCGCTCAGCTGCTGCCTGAGGTCGATCAATTCGCTGACGAGCCGATTCTTCTCAATCGCGTTCTTGATGGCGACATCGAGCGCGATTTCGCCGAGCCCCTCCGGGTCGTCGGGCTTCACGACGTAGTCGGCCGCGCCGAGCCGCACGGCCTCGACGATGGTGGAGGCCTGGTTGCGGCCCGAGAGCATGATGACCTGCGCCTCGGGACGCGAGGCCTTGAGCGCGCGCAGGGTGGCGAGGCCGTCGAGGCCAGGCATCATCACGTCGAGCAGGATGACGTCGGGCGCCTCGGTCTGCTTCATGGAGGCGAGCAGCTCGTCGCCGCGCGTGTAGCAACGGGCTTCATACCCGCGTAGCGAAAGAAACGTCCGCAGGTAGTTCGCAAACGACGAATCGTCGTCGACAATCGCGACGTAAGGGTTCTTCAATCTATCTCCCTGTCAGGCCTTCGAAGCGGCACTCCCGGGCACCGCGGGTATATTAGTCAGTCGGGTGCGGATCACGGATACAACCATCTATACAATAGTTGTACCTCAACAGCGTCGTCATTTTTACCAATTGGGGGAACTTGGGCAAACTTCTGCCCTTCACAGGATTACACTTTCGGCTCAGCCCTGCATCTCATTGAATGCCAATCCTTTAGTGAGAACAGGGAACCGGCATGCGAGTTGTATATCTCTGCAGCGTGAGAGTTAGAATAACGGGAACGAACGTTCAGTGGTCGAAGAGGTCAAGCGTCATGCGCAGGGTAGTGTTCACGGTGTTCGCGGTATTGATAGCGGCGGGCGCCGCATCGGCAGCCTCGGGTCGTCCCCCGGTCGAACCGTCTCAGGATCGGGGTCGGGCGTCGGCGCCGGTCGCCGTTCAGGGAGTCGGGCTCCCGTTCGCAGGCATTCGTGACGAAGCCGCGATGGTGCTGGTCGGCACGGTTCTCATCGGACTCGCCGCCGCCGTCCGCCGTGCGGCCTGATGGCGTGCGGCCTGACGGTCTGACGCCCTGAACGCTATCTGCCAGACACATCCCTCCCGGGGCTTGACGCCCCCGCGTTTTTCCGGCCCCTATCCCTGATCATGGTCACTCGCGCCCGTGCGCTCGTCGTCGGGGTCGCTCTGATGGGCGCCGCCTGGGGATGGCACTCGTCCCCGTCGGCGGCGCAGACGACGACCGTTGCACCCGGGGGCGACCTGCAGGCGGCGCTCGACCGTGCGCGCGCCGGCGATACCCTCCTGCTGGCGCCCGGGGCCACGTACACCGGTAACTTCGTGCTGCCGGCCCGCGCGGGCGACGCCTTCATCAACCTCCGCACGGCACCCGATGCGAGGCACCCTCAGCCAGGTCAGCGCGTGCTGCCTGTGCACGAGCCGCGGCTCGCGAAGCTGAAGAGCCCGAACAATCAGCCGGCGCTGCGGACCGCGCCGGGCGCGCATCACTGGCGCGTCCAGCTGGTGGACTTCCCGGGCACTCTGACGGGCGCGGGCGACATCGTAGCTCTGGGGGACGGCAGCGCGGAACAGTCCTCACTCTCCGGCGTGCCCCACGATCTGATCCTCGATCGGTGTTACATCCACGGCGACGTTGCGCGCGGCCAGAAGCGGGGCATCGCGCTCAACAGCGCATCGACGACCATCACCGGGTCCTACGTGTCCGAGATCAAGCTGGCCGGGCAGGATTCCCAGGCCATTGCCAGCTGGAACGGCCCCGGCCCCTACACGATCGAGAACAACTACCTCGAGGCCGCGGGAGAGAACGTGCTGTTTGGCGGTGCCGATCCCGCGATCCCAGGCCTCGTCGCCCAGGATGTCGTGGTCCGCGGCAACCTGCTCAGCAAGCCTGTCGCGTGGCGGACGGCCGGATGGCAGGTCAAGAATCTGTTCGAGCTGAAGAACGCCCGCCGCGTGCTCGTCGAAGCCAACGTGATGGAGTACGCCTGGCTGGACGCGCAGGTCGGGTACGCCATCCTGCTGACGCCGCGCAACCAGGACGGCCGCGCGCCCTGGTCCGTGGTCGAGGACGTCACCATCCGACGCAACGTGATACGGCATGCCGGCGGTGCGCTGACCATCACCGGGGAAGACTCGAACCACCCCAGCGGGTCCACACGGCGCGTCAGTGTGACCGAGAATCTGATCTACGGCATTGATGCAGCCGCCTGGGGGGGATCGGGGGCGTTCCTGCTCATCGGCGACGAGCCGTCCGACATCACGATCGCGCACAACACCGTGAGCCAGAGCGGGAACATCGTCATGGCATTCGGCGGCACACGCACGGCGCCCCGGCCCGTGCGGGGCTTTGTCTTCGAGAACAACCTGATCGCCCACAACGCGTTCGGCGTGATCGGCAGCGATCAGGCCATCGGCGCGGGCACGCTGGCCGCCTACTTTCCGGACGCGGTGTTTCGCGGGAACACGATCGGGGGAGGAGACGCGAGCCGGTATCCGGCGGGCAACCAGTTCATCAGCCGCGCCGCGTTCGAGGCCAGCTTCGTCGCGCCGGCCAGGGGCGACTACCGGCTCACGGCCGCGAGCCCGGCGCGCGGGGCCGGCTCGGATCGCCGCGATGCCGGGGCCGACATCAGGGCCCTCGCCCTGGCACTCGGCAGCCGCACCCGCTAGGGCTCCTCGCCGCCGGGAGCGGGACGGGTCGCGATGGCCGGTGGCACTATCTGATGATCCGCACGCCCGCCGGGCGGTTCGGCCCGGTCAGGGCGGCCGGCTTTGTCAGACCACCGGGCCCCGTCACGAACCGGATCTCGTTCATCAGCGCCGGGATGTCCGCCCCGATGGGTGTCCCGTCGGTTGACCCCGTCATCAGCGGTCCGCCGGACGCCGGGCGATAATCCCCGGCCGCCACGTCCACGAAGGCCGACGCGAATGTCCCGGCGAACGAATTCCCCGACGGGTATCGCGAGGCGGTGCCTCCCTGCAGCCAGTTCCCCTGGACGAGGGCGCCCGGGAAGTATGCCGTCAGCGTCGGGATGCCGGTCGAGAAGGACGCCCCATTGATCCCGTAATCGCTGTGACGCAGCGCGTTGTTGAGGAACCGGAAGCCGGTGATGGTTCTCGGCACGGACGCGGTGCCTCCATACGCATAGAGCGCGGTCGTCCCGTCGAAATCTATGGTGTTGTGTTCGACGATGACGTCGCGGGGTTCGTCGCCGATCAGGCAGAACCAGCCCGGACCGCCGAGGGCCTGGGTGATGCCGTAGAACAGATTCTGACGAATCCGGATGCCCGTCGTCCGGGCGCTGATATTAGGTGAATCGAAGCCGAGGAGGTTGATGCCCGCGGCCACGTTCCGCACCACATTGAACTGAAAGGTCACGTCCTCTACCACGCACCAGGGGCACCCGCCGTCCTGGTTGCGGGGCGTGAAGAGAATGGCGTATCCCTTCTGGCCGTGCATCCAGTTGTTCTCGAACACGTTGTACTCGACGGTGACATGCCGGGCATTCTTCAGTTCGAACAGGTTCTTGACCGTCCACGTGTCGCCGGGCGTCGTGGGCGCCGCTTCCGAGCGGCCGGTCGCGCCGGTGTCCGTGAAGCTCGTGCCGCTGACGGTGAAGTACTGCGTCAATGCTCCGGGACGCCGGCCGTAGACTCGATACTCCGTGGCATTCGGCACCGCCGACCACGTCACCCGTGCGGAGCCCGTGGCGCCGGCGGGGACGACCACCGAGACCTCGGCGGATGCCGTGGAGCGCCCGACGGTCCCCCCGCCCACCGGGCGTCGTGCGACCACGCGATACGCGTAGGTGCCTCCCGCGAGGCTGCCGCCCGATGCACTGGAGGACGTGAAGAATCCGGACGGGGACGGTATGACGGGGTTGCGCCAGGAAAGCGGCTTCGACATGTGGTTGTAGCGGACGACCACGTTCTCGGTCACCAGATTCGGAATCGGCGGGTCAGCACCACCGAAGAGCACATTCTCACCGGCCGCCTCGAGGAAATTGTTCTCGATCGTGAACGGCCCCGGGCCATTCCAGCCCGCAATGGCCTGGGAGTCGAACCCGATCGCCTTGATGTCGGAGATGTGGGAGTTCCGAATGGAGATGCTGCGGCCGTTGAGCGCAATGCCACGCTTCTGCCCGTAGAGCGGGTGGCCATGAAGGTAGATGCGGTCGACCTCGATAAACGACGGCACCTGCGAGAGAGACGACTGGGCGCTGGAGCCGTCCCCCAGTCGGAGGATTTCCCCGTAGCCGAGCAGAGTCGGGGGGAACTCCAACAGTTCGAGCCGCCAGTGATGAGCCCCCGGCGCCGCTACCAGAGAGGCGGCACTGTTAGTCGAGACGATCTTCGGCAGAAGGCCTGCGGCCGCTGGCGTGATTCGTGTGCCGGCAGACGGAAAGCTGCTGTCGGGCGCGGACGATCGCACCGTGATGAAGGAGGCTCCGGCCTTGACCGGGAGGACGAAATTGCCGATGAAGGTGGCCCCCGCCTCGAGCATGATCACGTCGCCCGGCTGGGCGCGGTCCAGCGCCGCCTGGAGGTTGTCCCCCGCCCGAATCGTCAAGGTTTCGGCGCCGGCCGCCGCGACGCTGGCGGCCAGCCAGACGGCCACGACAGCGAGATGGCGGCATCCGCGGAGAAGAATCATCTTAAGGGCTCCAGACCCGGGACCGTGAAAAACCTGCATGGAAGATACATGCAGGAGACGCAAGGCAGGTGCCGCGGTGGCGTGAGCCCTAACTATTCCATGGAAAGCACTTATGCTGATGAGCCATACGTTCTCAGCGCGGCAGTCACTACAGAGTTGTAACGAATTCGACAGTTTCCTCTGCCTCGCGTGATACGGAAAATCGGGACGCTCCAAGCGCCGGGGGCGACGCGCCTGTGGACGACCCCCAGCCCGCTACGGAAGGATGGTCGCGTCGAGCTTCGGGGGGCCCGGAGCGGCCGTCAGAAAACGCTCGGCTGAGAGCACGATCTGGTCGATCCGAAATCCATCCTCGCGCGTTTGAATTCGCAGGGTCTGCGCGCCGGTCGAGGCAAACCTGACGAGCGGACCGAGCACGCCGGCGCCGTAGCCCGAGTCCTGCCATCCCCATCCCGAAATGCCGGCGTTCGACCCCTCTTCGAGGTTGACGGCCCAGGCCTCCGCGGTGCCGATCCGTGCTACCGGCCGGTCGGACGCGTCGAGCGATCCGCTGAACTGGACGTACACCGAGTCATTCGACCAGACATCCCTGTCCCCCCGGCCCCGAATCCACAGGCGATAGGCCCGCCCGGCTTCGGCGTGGAACGCGAGATCGACGTAGTCGTTCGGGGCAGCGGCGGGGACCGCCACCTTCGGCACGCCCGCATCGCTCGTGCCGAGCGCCATTCCGCCCGACGCCGACGCATCGACGACAGCGCGCCACAGGCCGACGGCCTGCGTGGCGGCGCCAGATGTCAGAAGAATTTCGGGGACTCCCGATGCGGGCACCGGCGGCGGAACGGGATCCGGGGCGGCCCCTGGCTGCGTCTGCGGCAGGATGACTCCGTCCACTCGCGTCGCGCCGGGGGAC
>JANPJN010000600.1:0-1878 GCA_031425515.1 Acidobacteriota bacterium
GTCCAGGCGGCCAAGGCCATCTATCCCACCGTAGACAGCCAGGCGCTCCAGCGGGCCTTCGAGCAGCTCGACGCCCAGCAGCTCGCCTTCGCCTCCTGCGGCGTCGTCCTCACGGGCCGTGACGCCAATGCCCGCTGCCGCGGCGATGCCACCTATCGACCGAAAGTCGGTTCACGGACGCTGCGGCTGACCGCCCGGGAATGGACGTTCAATCTCTCGAGGGATAACGACCGATGGCAGATCGTGAAGGCGACGCTCCACTGAAACCGGACTCCTCCTCCCGCCGCCATCCGGCCGATCCATCGGCGCCTCTGGTCCCGGCCATCGATATCCGCAACGACACCGCCGAGGCGCCGGCGGCCTGTGCCGAATGTGGATTCCCAAAGCCCACGCTTGTCAGCGACGGGGATCTGGTGTCCGTCTTCAAATGCCCTCGCTGCGGCAACTTGTCGGCCCCCCTGAAAAGTACGTAGCGCCGGCCGGGTGCTCAGCCCCCGAAACTCAGCCGTTTATCACGGCGCATGGCCTCCACTTCCGGCATATGCCGCGATAGCTCGCCCGCCTGTACAGATCTGACCCGCGCGTCGTTATTCCTGGTAGCACTCATAAGGGACGCGCGCGGCGCCACGGCGCCCGCGACGCGGGGACAAAACCAGGGAATCCATGAACTTGCCGACCACGCTCGACGACTGTCACCGGATGATTCGGGATCTGCGGGAAGAAAACGACACGCTGCGGAAGTCCGGGGAGGACTTCGGGCGCCTGGCCGAACGGCTGATGCTCGCGTTGCGGCAGGTGCGAAGTGACCGCCGCCTTCCGCGCGTCATTCCGGGCGGCCGCATTCCCGTTTTGCGGCGTAGCGGCGAGGATTCGGTCCGCGCGATGCTCGCCTGACGCCCGCCGAACGGGGGCCGGGTCGGCCTACTGGATCCCCACCACCCGCAGGCGGCCGGGAGACGCGAGCTTGAGCGTCGCCTGCGTGACGACGATCGACTTGCCGGCCACGGTCATCGTTCCCGTCCGGTCGTTCGCCGAGGCGTTCCTGGCCACGGTGTAGGTGATGGCGCCCGAGCCGGTGCCGCTGCCACGGACCGTGAGCCAGGAGGTGGACGTGGTCGAGCTCCACGCGCATCCCGCCTGGGTCGTCACGGACGCGGCGCCCGACGTTACGCCGGCGCTCGTGGCCGCGACCGCCAGCGGGCTCACCACGAAGCTGCAGGGGCCCGCCTGCGTCACGACCAGGCTCTGTCCGCCAATGGTCACGGTCGCGGTCCGCGTCCCCGTGGTCGTGTTCACATTGATGGCGAGGTTCACCGTGCCGTTGCCCGTGCCCGCCGCGCCGGTCACCACGCTCGCCCACGACGCGCCGCTCACCGCCGTCCACGCACACCCGGCGGTCGCCGTTACCGTCACGCTGACCATGCCCCCGGACTGTCCGACACTTGGAGAGGCTGGCGACAGCGAGAACGCGCATCCGGTCGCTCCGGACTGCACCACGTTCACGCTCATGCCCGCGACATTGATAGTGGCCGTCCGCGACGACGTGGCCGTCTGCGCCGCGACGCTGAGGGTGACCGTTCCGCTGGCCGTCCCGCTGGCGCCACCCGTCACCGGGGCCCATGACGCCGTGCTCGACGCGCTCCACGCGCACCCGGCCGTCGTCGTGACCGCGAGGCTGGCGGTTCCGCCGGTGGCTCCAAGGGTCTGTGTCGAAGGGGACACGGAGAAAGTGCAGGACGCGCCCGCCTGCGTGACGGTGTAGGTGCTGCCCGCGATCGTCAGCGTGCCGCTGCGGTTCGCGGTGGCGGTCGTGGCCGCGACGGCGAACCCCACCGAGCCGTTGCCGGACCCGCTCGCGCCGGAAGTGAGGGTGATCCA
>JANPJN010000601.1:0-2089 GCA_031425515.1 Acidobacteriota bacterium
CCCGGTGGCGAGATCGTCGAAGGTGAGCTCAACTGTGGTGATCGTGAGCGGATCGGACATGGCGGCGGTTTCCTCCCGTCCACATTCGCTAAGGCGGCGCCCAGGTCACGCCTATTTTTGGCGTAGCTTGGCCTACGCACGTGCAAATCGCATGTAGACTGCTTTCATGGCAAAGGAATCAAATCGGAATTCTAACGTCCCACTCACCAAACAAGCCGCCGGGGCCGTAACTGGCGCAGTCGCGGGCAGCCTAGCCGGGCCCATAGGCGCAATCGTGGGAGGTGTCGTGGGTGCCGTGATGGGTAATCGTCTCGAGCAGGGCAAACCCGCGGTGCCCACGGGAGCTGTGGCGGCCGCGAAGTCCGCCGCAAAGCAGGTGAGCAGAATTCCTGTCGGCAAGGCGGTCAGGTCCCTGACCGGCCAGGCCGGAGTCTCGAAGGGGACCACGAAGAAAAGCGCCGCCAAGAAGAGCGCCGCCAAGAAGAGTTCCGCAAAGAAGACTGACGCCAGGAGAACCGCAGCGAGAAAACCGGCGGCGAAGAAGTCAACGTCCAGACCGGCCGCGAGGTCCAGGTCCGCAAAGAAGTCAGTCCGCCGATAAGTAACTGCGCCGGCTCCACCATCCTAGTACGAGTTCCAATATCAGCGGACGGCCAGAGCCGTTCTCACGCTGTTGCACGATACCCGGTCACCCAACCGTCGTCCACGACGCCGACCTAGCTGTGGACGAAGACCTGGTTCAATAGCGTCGTCTCTGGCCCGCGCCCCGAGAAGCCTCGACGTGCGCGTTCGGGTCCGCTCCGTGGCTGAGGAGCAGTTCGACGAGGGCGCGATTACCTGTTCGCGCAGCTTCGTACAGCCCCGCGCCGCGGGGCGCATCCACCTCGGACCATGTCGGATTCGCTCCCCGATCGAGCAGCAGGTTCGCGATCGCCGCTTGCCCGAACTGGGCTGCCTCAGAGAGCAAACGGCGTCCGGTCCCCGCCCCTTACCTGCCCGGCGGCAAGAGCTGAGCGTCCGGCGATTGCCGGAGCCAGTGCGCCGTGAGTGCGGCGGCGATCGCGAATGCGATCAAGAGCGGCAGACGCGGCAGGAGGTCCGGCGCCGTGAGGACCTGCGCGTCGCTCGCGCTGATCGGAATCCGCCAGAGCCCGGCGGTCGACTCGGCGGCGCCGGGGGCCGTATGCGGCCCGAACACCGCGACGCTCGCCTGCACCCAGTTGCCGCCGAGGTGCAGGCCGATCGGCAGTGCGAGGCCTGCCGAGCGCACCGTCGCCCACGCGAAGAGGAGGCCGCCAATCGTCGGCATCACGAACTGGAAGGCCATGCCCATCGCCCAGTGCTGCGTGCCGAGCACGTGATAGGCCCCGAAGGCCACGGCCGTCAGCGCAATTGCCCAACGGTCGCCGGCCATTTCTCGCAGACTGCGAAGCGCCGAGCCGCGGAACAGCAGCTCCTCGCCCAGCACGAGACACAGCACGACCGGCAGATCGACCAGCGCGTCCAACACGCCACTGGCGCCGGTGAACTGCCACGTCGCGCCGATCATCGCGCTCTGCACCGCCGCCACGGCGAGAAAGAGCGTGCTGGTGATGACGAAGCCGGCAGCCAGCTCGCCGAGCCTCCGCCGGTCGAGCGGCAGGCCGAGCGCCGCGAGACTGCCGCCTCCAACCCGCCGCAGGGTCATCGTCACTAGCAGCATCCCCGCGGACGCGAGCGCGCTGATCAGGGCCATGACGAGGAGCGGGCGCGCGACTCCCACGACGCCGATGACGGCGCTGCCCGCAGCGATCCCGAACATGAGGCTCGCGGCCGCCCCAGCAAGAAAGAGAACGAGGCGAAGGAGCGGGGCGCGACGGATGGTCACGATCATGCGCCGCTCATTGTAAGCGGCAGGCAGTCGCTGTGGGCGCGCGTATCTGCTCGGCACCAACGACGGCAACGCGACCGTCGCGTCCGGCGTGCCCGGCGATGGAACCTCCTGGAGCGATTGGTCACGCGTCGGTGAACAAGAACGGCGTTCGAGCCACGACGCCTGGCTGCAACAGAAGCTGCGGGACTGGAAACGATCCTGGCCCTGGGGTGAGGC
>JANPJN010000602.1:0-18448 GCA_031425515.1 Acidobacteriota bacterium
CCGATGGTGCCGGTGGCGGTGATGACGGCGTCCTGCAGGCCCGTGCCAGCGATGCTCTTCTCGAGCCTCGTGCGATAGGCCTTGGTATCGGTAAACGTCAGGGGATCAGTCGAGGTGAGGCCGGCGTCGTGTTCCTCCCACGCGCCGTCGAACAGCGCGCGCAGGCGTTCCGCCGCGCTCAGCCGGAAGTGATGTCCGCACTTCGGGCACACGCTGAGGCTGGCCGCCAGGTCCTTGTTGTAGATGATCTCGCCGCACGAGGCGCACTTGACCCACAACCCCTCCGGCACGCGGCTCTTGTCCGGCGGCGGCTCGATAGGCTTGCGGACCTTCTGGAACCACGACATGACTGGAGCATATACCAGCCGCCCGTGCCGAAAATCGGGCCGCGACGAGCGTCAGGCGCGCGGCACGTAGTACCGCGTGCCCTTGCCCATGCTTCGCAGTTGCCGTTCCAGGTCGGCCAGCGCGTCCTCCCCCCACGAAAGATCGAACTGCGACGTCTCGACCACGAGCAGAGGCGTTGCGGTGTAGTGGAAGAAGAAATGGTTGTAGGCCTCGTTCAGCTCCTGGATGTATTCCTCGCCGAGGGGCGCGAGCTCCGGGTTGGCGCGCTCGCGCTCGCGCAGGCGCCGCCGCAGGACGTCGGTCGGGGTCTGGAGGTAGATGACGAGATCGGGGGTCGGCATATCCGCCGCGAGCAGCTCGTAGAGCCGCTGGTAGATGAACAGCTCGTTGTCGTCGAGGTTCAGATACGCATAAATCTTGTCGCGGTCGAAGAGGTAGTCGCAGATCGTCAACTGGCTGAAGAGGTCGTTCTGCCGGAGCAGGGTCTGCTGGCGATGGCGCGAAAGGGTGTAGAAGAGCTGGGCCTGGAACGCGGCGCCGGAGCGCTCGGCGTAGAAGTCGGTGAGGAACGGGTTCTCGGCCTCGTCCAGGACTACCGTGGCGTCGAGCCGCGAACCGAGGCGATCGGCCAGCAGCGACGTGCCGACCCCGGTGGGCCCTTCGATGGCGATGTAGCGGAAATCGAGCGTGGCGCCCACGTGTTCTTTGAGCCGGCAGCGTCCGGCAGGACGATCCCGGCGCGGTGTGCGAAGTATAGCCAAAGGGCCCGGACGATTGCGATAGCATTGTCCCGTGCGACCCGATCTCCCGCCCCCCATCATCCCCCGCCAGCCGTTGCGCGGCTCCTGTTCGACGTTCGCCGCGCTGCTTCTCGCGGCCGGTTGCGCGAGCGCGCCGATCGCCGTCAAGGGACCGACGACGACCTTCGAGCAGAAGATGGCGTGGATGCTCCAGCTCGAGGACCGGCGCGTGTTGCGCATCGAGCCTCCCGTGCCGCCGCCCGCTCCTGTGGCGCCCGGTCGTCGGCCGCGTGTGGCGCCGGTTGCCCCGTCCGGCCCACCGATCGACCTGACCAGTCTCGTCGCCGACGCTGAGCCGCGCGTGCGCCGGCGTGCCGCGATGGCGATCGGGCGCGTTGGACTTCCCGACGGCGTGAAGCCGCTTGCCGCCGCGCTGGCGGATGCCGACGCCGACGTGCGGGCGATGGCCGCCTTCGGTCTCGGGCTCATCGGAGATGCCGCGGCGGCGCCGGCGCTGACCGCCGCCCTCGCCGATGTCTCGCCCGTCGTGCGTGGCCGGGCCGCGGAGGCCCTGGGCGCGATCGGATCCCGCGAAGGAGCGGAGGCGGTCGGGCGCGCAGCGGCTGAACCGATTGGGCGGATGACGGCGGAGTTCGCGCGTTCGGCCGCTGTGAAGGGCCTGACGCCGGACGATGAAACGTGGCCGGCGGCCCCGGAGGCTGAGGCGTTCCGCCTGGGCGCGTACGCGCTGGTACGGCTGCGTGCCTACGAGCCGCTGGCCTCCTCGGTGCTCGACGGAGCGCAGCCTGTATCGCGATGGTGGCCGATCGCGTACGCGCTGAGCCGTATCGGCGACCCGCGCGCGCAGCCTGCGCTCGCGCAGCTGCTGGAGACGCCGGGAAAGTACACGGCAGCGTTTGCGGCGCGAGGTCTGGGCGGCATCAAGGCCGCCGCGGCCGCGCCTGCGCTGATCGCCGTCGCGACGCGGACTCAGGCGCCCCTTGAAGTGCGCGTCTCGGCGGTGCGGGCGCTGGCGGCGATCGGGGACCCCGGCGCGGGCGCGCCGCTCGCGAAGCTGCTGGCCGACGCGAGTGGCGACCCCAATCTGCGGCTCGAGCTCGTGACGGCGCTTGGCGTGCTCAAGGCGGCGGATGGGCTCGGCAGCGTGCAGGATCTCCTGTCGGACCCGTGGCCCGCGATGCGCGCCGCGGCCCTGCGTGCGGCGGCGGCCATCGATCCGGAAAGCTTCGTGCTCGTGCTTGCGAGCATGGACGCCGATCCGCAGTGGACCGTGCGGGCCGCGCTCGTTGACGTGCTGGCCTCGATGCCGCCCGCGCAGGCTGCCGAGCGCGTGCAGTCCATGCTGCGCGACGACGACCGTCGGGTGATCCCGGGCGTCCTGACGGCGCTCGCCCGCTTCAAGGCGCCTGACGCCGCGAGCCTGGCACTCGCGCAGTTGAAGGAGCCGGACTTCGCCGTCCGCGCGGCTGCCGCCAGGATTGTGGGCGAGCTCAAGCCAGCAGGCGGCGCCGACGCGCTGCGGGCCGCGTACGCGCTGGCGCTCGGCGACGCGGCCATTGATGCCCGCGCGCTGATGCTCTCGGCGCTGGCCGCCTACGGCGCCGCGGAGGCGGTCCCGACGCTGAAGGAAGCGCTCACCGACAAGGACTGGGCGTTGCGCCGCCATGCGGCCGCCACGCTCCAGACGCTCGATCCGGCCGCGGGCGACAGCGCGACGGCGATTCGGCCCGCGCCGGGGCTGCCGCCGGTGCCCTACGACAGCGCGGCGCTCATCGCGCCGGCCACGTCGCCGCACGTGTTCATCGAAACGGCCAGGGGCACCATCGAGTTCGAGCTGGCGGTGCTCGATGCGCCCCAGACGTCGGGCAGTTTTATGGCGCTCGCGGCGCGGGGATTCTTCAACGGCCTGCAAATCCATCGCGTGGTGCCCAACTTCGTCGTGCAGGCGGGCGATCCCCGCGGCGACGGCGAAGGGGGGCCGGGCTACACCCTTCGCGACGAGCTCAACGAGCGGCCGTTTCTGCGCGGCACGGTCGGCATGGCGCTCTCGGGGCCGGATACGGGCGGCAGCCAGTTCTTCATCACGCACTCGCCGCAGCCGCACCTCGACGCGCGCTACACGGTCTTCGGCCGCGTCGTGAACGGGATGGAGGTGGTCGATCGGATCCAGCAGGGGGACGTGATTCAGCGCGTGCGGGTGTGGGACGGAGCGACGATGCGCTGAGGGTGCTGGAGTGGGACGGTCCGTTCGGGACCAGGGGAATGAAAGCAAAAAAGGGGGCGCCGGGCGCCCCCTTTTTTTGCAGCAGAGCGGTGTTACCGCTTCTTGCCGGCCTTCTTCTTGCCGCCCTTGGCTGCTTTCTTTGCCATTGCGCTCATCCCCCCTTTCATTCGTGGGATTCAGAGTTGGCGTAAGGCCTCTGCCGCTCGCAGGTCCGCTGCCGCCTGGCACGTCGGCCTGTATCCCCGCGGCGCCCTCGCGCTCTGCGAAAACTCCCGTGTGAACGGGAGGTCAGCACCTGAAAAACTGGGGGTGTCACACGACGACACCCCCACTTAGGCGGAAGCGACTAGCGCTTCTTCCCGCCCGCCTTCTTCTTGCCGCCCTTTGCAGTCTTCTTGGCCATGATTCCTCCTTGGAATTCGGCAGCTCAGCTATGTTACCGACGCTCGACGGTTACAACAGGTGGGCTGAGCGGTCCACCCTCATACAAGATGTAGATTATGGATGAGAAAACTAAAGTGTCAAGCACAAAGTGCGGTGCTTTGTCAAAAAGCCGCAGAAAAGTTTCGCGCGCACATGAAAGTTCTGTCGGTCGCAGCACGAGGAAGCTGTAGATCACCTCTCAGCTGTCAGCTATCAGACCTCAGCACGCTGTCACGCTCGACGCGCACGCGCGTGCGCGCGAAGTTCGGACCTGAGAGCCGGAAGCTGGAAGCTGAGAGCTGAGAGCTGAGAGCTGTCAGCTAAGCCTTACTTCGCCCGCAAGCGAGTCAGCGCGCGCGTCGCGGCGACGCGGGTGTCGGCGGCGGCACCGAACAGCGACGTCGCGGTGCGGTAGTAGCCGATCGCCTCCTCCGTCCGCCCCAGCCGTTCGTGCAGTCGCGCCGCTTCGAGATAGGCATTGCCGAGAATGGGCGGCGGACCGCTGCGCCCCGCGCGCACGGTGAGCTCGAACTGCGCGAGCGCGCCCGCGTCGTCCTTGCGCGCCTGGAGGAGGCGCCCGAGGCGGTAGCGCGCGACTGGATCCGAGCCGTTGAGCACGATCGATCGCTCGAGGGCCGCGGTCGCCGCGGGCAGGTCGTTGCTCTCCAGCCGGCGCCAGCCGTGGAGCGACAGGCGATAGGCCTCGGCCCGCTGGGCATCGGGCGTGCGCCGCAGACGCTCGGCCGCCTGCTGCCGCACGTTCCGGGCATCGGGGACGAGCGCCGACGCCTGCGCGGATCGGTAGGCATTCACGGCCGCCGCCCGCGATCCAATCCGATCGTAGGCCTCGCCGAGGCGCAGATGCGCCAGCGGCAGCGCCCCGTGCGGCGCGATCGGGCGAAGCGCCACGACTCGTTGCAGCATCTCGATCGCATCGTCGGTCTGGTGCAGCGCCTCGAGCTGCCGCGCGATGCCGAGCCGCGCCTGCACCTCGCTCAGCAGCGGCGCGTTGGCGCGCTGTTCGCGCGCGGCCGCGAGGAGGCCCCGCCAGGTGGCGAGGCTGGCCGTGACATCGTGCTCGTACTCCTCCTGGATCTCGGCGATGCGGGCAACGAAGATCGGATTGGCCGGATAGCGCTCGTGGAGCCCCTGGAGCAGCCGGAGTGCGCGCGTGGTGTTGCCCTCGTACCAGAGGTAGATGACGTGCAGCTGGAAGTCGGCTTCCCCCTGCAGGAGACGCCCGCGGTTGCGGGCACGGAGCATCTGCTCGAGACCCTCCTTGCGGTCTCCGCCCGGCAGCAGCAGGAGGAACCGGAGGAACCTGGCCGCCGCAGGCGCCACGTCGGCGTAATACCGGTACATCCCGATTCCGAAATAGGCATCGTCGAGGTCCGGGTCGAGGGCGACCGCGTGCTCGAGCGCGTTCTTGATGTGCCGGCCGTCGCGGGCCGCGGCGAGCTTTTCGTTGCGCAGCACGCGCCACTGGACGCGCGCCGCGTAGGCGCCGCCCAGGTAGAACCAGGGCTCGGCCGCGTCCGGCGCACGCTCGGTCCACGCCTCGGTCGTGCGGATGGCGCGGTCCGCGGTTGCCGAGAACTCCGCATCGAGCGCCTGGCTTTCGGGGTCGAGCAGGATGCGCCACCAGAGCGCGGTCGCGCTCAGCACGTCGCAGGCCTCAGGCGGCGCGGGGCCACAGGCACGCCGCAGTTCGGCGTCCACCTGATCGAAGCGCGCCTCCAGGATGAAGTCGTAGGCGCGGGCGAGCGCTTCGACGCCTCGGATCTCCCGCGGAGCGGGACGGGCGGCCGCCAGCGCGGCACAGACGACCAGCGCGCTCCCCCAGAGCGTGCGGATCATGTCAGGCTGGTGCGCAGCTGCTGCTTGTCCGCGTGCCGCTCGAGCGCGAGCGCGATCAGTCGATCCAGGAGGTCGGGATAGGCTACGCCGCTGGCCGCCCAGAGCTTGGAGTACATGCTGATGGTCGTGAACCCGGGGATCGTGTTCACTTCGTTGACGAAGATGCGTCCGTCGGTGCGGGACAGGAGAAAGTCCACTCGCGCCATGCCGGCGCCGTCGATGGTCCGGAACGCCGCGAGCGACAGCCGCCGGATGTCGTCCGCGGTCGCGGCGTCGAGATCGGCCGGAATGACCACGCGCGAGCCTTCGTCCAGATATTTCGCCTCGTAGTCGTAGAACTCGCGCGACGGAATCACCTCGCCCGGCACCGACGCCTCGGCGACGTCGTTGCCCAACACGGCGCACTCAATCTCGCGCGCCTCTGGCACGGCGGCTTCGATGACGATCTTCCGATCGAACTCGCCGGCGAGGTCCACCGCTTCGATGAGCGCCGCGCGCGTCTTCGCCTTGGAGATCCCGACGCTCGACCCCAGATTGGCGGGCTTCACGAAGACCGGGTAGCCGAGGGCGGCCTCGAGCTCCGCCGCGGCCGCTTCGCGCCTGGGCTGCCACTCGCGGCGCAGGAGCACGCGGTAGGGGCAGACCGGGAGCCCCGCGGCGGCAAACACGACCTTCATCACTGCCTTGTCCATGCCGACGGCAGAAGCCAGGACGCCGGATCCGACGTAGGGCACGTTGGCGAGCTCGAGCAGCCCCTGAATCGTGCCGTCTTCGCCGTACGGGCCGTGCAGCACCGGGAAGATCGCGTCGAGGTTGAGCCCCGTGACGACCGCCTGCCCTTCAGGGGATCGGTCAGCCGTGCGCCGGTCGATCGAGAGCATGGTCTCGGCGCCGGGGCCGGCGATCATATGGACCTCGCGTCCGCCCCGCAGCGGCCGTGCGGCGTCCAGACGCGCCTGCTCGATCACCTCGGCGGCCGACACCGCCGTCGGTGCGCGATCGGCAAGCGCCCAGCGCCCGTCCTTCTCGATCCGGATGGGCACGGGCTCGTACCGTGCGCGGTCGAGGTTCGCGAACACGGCGGCGGCAGAGGCCAGCGACACCTCGTGCTCACCCGACCGCCCGCCATACAGGACGCCGATCCTCAGTCGTTTCACACCGGGAAGGATATAGGAGTTGCGACCGGCGCGGAAGCGCGTCGCGGAGCGACTTGCTATGCTGGAGCGCTCGTGAGCGACCCCTTCGGTTTCAGGATCCTGCATCGGGACGGCGCCGCGCGTCGCGGCGAACTGACGACCCCGCACGGCATCGTGCAGACGCCGGCCTTCATGCCCGTCGGCACGCGCGGCGCGGTGAAGTCCGTGACGCAGCGTGACCTGGAGGATCTCGGCGCCGAGATCATCCTCGGCAACACCTATCATCTCTATCTGAAGCCCGGGGACGGGCTCATTGCCCGGTGCGGCGGCCTCCACCGGTTCATCGCCTGGGACCGCCCGATCCTGACCGACAGCGGCGGCTATCAGGTCTTCAGCCTCGCCTCGATCCGGAAGATCCGCGAGGAGGGCGCCGAGTTCCGGTCGCACCTGGACGGATCCCTCCACCTCCTCACGCCGGAGAAGGCGGTGGACATCCAGTTGCAGCTCGGGTCGGACATCGCCATGGTGCTGGACGAGTGCATCGGCCCCGAAGGCGGCAAGGCCCGCGGGCCCGATGCGGCCGCGGCCCCGTCACGCCCCGCGACGGAGCAGGCCGTGCGAGGGGCCATGGAGCGGTCCGTCCGCTGGGCGCAGCGCGCACGCGATCGGCAGCTGCGCCTGCGGCACGACCCGCGATCCGCGCCGGAAGTCCTCGTCACCAACCCGGGGCAGGCGCAGTTCGGCATCATCCAGGGAGGCAGCTCGCTGTCGCTCCGGACCGAGAGCGTCGAGCGCACGGTGGCGATCGGGTTCGAGGCTTACGCCATCGGCGGCCTGAGCGTGGGCGAGCCCGTGGACGTGATGTACGACGTCGTCGGACACACGGCACCGCGGCTGCCGGACGACCGTCCTCGCTACCTGATGGGCACCGGCATGCCCGACGACCTCATCGAATGCGTCGCGCGCGGCATCGACATGTTCGACTGCGTGCTGCCGACGCGCAACGCGCGCAACGGGCAACTGATGACGCCGGCTGGGCCCATCTCGATCAAGAATGCGCGCTACGCCGAGGACCTGTCGCCGCCCGATCCGGACTGCGAGTGCTACACCTGCCGCCACTTTTCGCGCGCGTATCTTCGCCACCTTTTCGTGGCGGGGGAGATGACGGCCGCTACCCTCAACTCATTGCATAACCTCCACTTTTACCTTGACACGATGCGGCGGATTAGGGAGGCTATAGTGTTCGGCTCGTTTGAAAAGCTCCGCCAGGAGTTCCATCAGACTTTCTCCCGCCGATCACACAACTAGACGGCCGTGCGTGCCAGGGGATCTTGTATTGATAGCGATGTCGAACTTTGATTCGGGGCAGCTGGGGCAGATGCTCCCGTTCGCCCTGATTCTGGCGATCTTCTATTTCCTCATCCTGATGCCCATGCAGCGCCGGCAGAAGAAGGTCCAGGAATTCCAGGGCGCGCTCAAGACCGGCGACCGCGTCATCACGACCAGCGGCATCTACGGTCAGATCACGAAAGTGAACGACAAATCCGTCCAGCTCCAGATCGCCGACAAGGTCCGAATCGAGGTCGCCCGGGCCTCGGTCGGCGGCTATCAGGGGCAGGATCCGGTGGTCCAGGACTCGGGCAACGCGTAAACCGCCATCATGAACAACAAGAATCTCCGCTGGAAGATCATCACCAGCCTGACGGTCTTCGTCATCTTTTTCGCCGTCGGCGTGTACCCCATCCTCGCGCAGCGCTACTCGAAGCTGCCGGCCCCCTCGTGGCTGATGGCGCATCAGTTGAAGCTGGGTCTCGACCTGAAGGGGGGCGTGCACCTCGTCCTGCGCGTGCAGACCGACGATGCGCTGCGGATCCATACGACGACCACCAGCGAGCAGCTGCGCGAAGCGCTGCGGTCGGCCGGCGTCACGCCGGGGACGCTGGGTGTCACCGCGCCGACCAGCTTCCAGGTGCAGGGGGTGCCCGGGGATCGCGACGCCGAGTTCCGGCGCGTGGCCGACGAGCAGGCGGGCACGAATTACGACCGCAACTCCGGGGTCAACGGCGCGTACGACTTCCGGATGAAGCCGAACATCGAGAAGGACATGCGCGAGCAGACCGTCGTGCAGGCGCTGCAGACGATCGACCGGCGCGTGAACGAGCTCGGCGTGGCCGAGCCGAACATCTCGCGTTACGGCAGCTCGCAGGATCAGATTCTCGTCCAGATGCCCGGGCTGACCGACGTCGCGCGCGCCAAGGAGATCATCCGCAACACGGCGCTGCTCGAGTTGAAGCTGGTCGAGGCCGGTCCGTCGCCCACGAAGGAGGCGCTGCTCCAGACCTACAACGGCCAGGTGCCGCAGGATATGGACGTCGTGTCGGGCGCCAGCGGCGCGGGTGATGCCGGCACGGTCTTCTATCTCGTGCGCAAGGTGGCCGCGGTCTCCGGCCAGGACCTCCGCGCGGCCAAGCCGACCATCGACGAGAACAACCGGCCGGCCGTCAGCTTTTCGCTCAAGAACGAAGGGGCGCGGAAGTTCGGCAAGATCACCGGCGAGAACATCGGCCGGTATCTCGCGATTGTCCTCGACAATCGCGTGATGTCGGCCCCGCGCATCGACGGCCGCATCAGCGACGAGGGGCGGATCAGCGGGAGCTTCACGACGCAGGAGGTCAACGACCTCTCGCTCACGCTGCGCTCCGGCGCCCTTCCGGCCAACCTCACCTACCTCGAGGAACGCGTCATCGGGCCGTCCCTCGGCGCCGACTCGATCCGCTCGGGCGTGCTCGCGTCGGTCATCGGGCTGGTCATGGTCGTCGTCTTCATGGTGGTCTATTACAAGGCCGCGGGCGTGAACGCCGTGATCGCGCTGCTCTTCAACCTCGTGATTCTGCTGGGCCTCATGGCCTACCTCGGCGCCACGATGACGCTGCCCGGCATCGCCGGGTTCGTTCTGACGATGGGGATCGGCGTGGACTCGAACGTGCTGATCTTCGAGCGCATCAAGGAGGAGCTCGCGGCGCAGCGCGGCGTGCGGGCGGCCATCAACTTCGGGTTCGCGCGCGTGTTCCTGACGCTGCTCGATACGCACATCGCGTCGCTCATCGCGGCGGCGTTCCTCTTCCAGTTCGGCACGGGGCCGATCCGCGGGTTCGCGATGACGCTGACGATCGGGCTGCTGTCGAACCTGTTCACGTCCACGTTCGTGTCGAAGACGCTGTTCGAGGCCGAGCTCGCCCAGCGCCAGACTCCTTCGCTCAGTATCTGAAAGCCGATCATGCAGATCTTCAAGACTCCCAAACTGGACTTCCTCCGCTGGCGCTGGCACGCCATCGCCCTGTCGTGGCTGATCATCCTCGCCGGTGTCGGCGTGATGATGACCAAGGGGCTGCCGCTCGGCGTCGAGTTCTCCGGCGGCACCATCGTGATCCTGCAGTTCGATCAGCAGCCGCCCGACTCCGCGACCGTGCGCGGGGCGCTCGAACGCGCCCTGCCCGGCGAGGGGCAGAACGCCGTCATCCAGCGGTACGGCGACGAGTCCCAGCGCCAGCTCATGGTCCGCGTGCCGAGCGTCGGTCAGGAGGCGGGCGCCGGGCTGAGCCAGACCGCCGACCGTGTCGTCGCGGCGCTCCAGGGGGCCGGGGTCGGTAACTTCCGCGTCAACGGAACGGAGATCGTCGGGCCCGCGGTCGGGGCGGACCTCAAACAGAAAGGGATCCTCGCGACCGTGCTGTCGCTCGCCGGCATCCTGCTCTACATCGCGTTCCGCTTCCAGTTCAGCTTCGCCGTCGGCACCGTCGTCGCGACGATTCACGACCTGCTCGTCACGCTCGCGTTCCTGGCGTTCTTCCGGTACGACCTGTCGCTGAACGTCATCGCTGCGATCCTCACCGTCACGGGCTATTCGACCAACGACACGATCGTGATCTTCGACCGGGTGCGCGAGAACATGCGGAGCATGCGGCGCGACAGCCTCTATCAGATCGTCACGCTGTCGGTGAACCAGACGATGAGCCGGACGGTCATTACCGCCGGCACGGCGCTGCTGAGCGCGCTGGCGCTGTTCTTCTTCGGCGGCGACGTGCTGCACGGCTTCGCCTTCACGATGATCGTCGGCATCATCACGGGCACCTACTCCAGCGTCTTCATCGCGTCCGCCATTGCCATCATCTGGCAGGGGCGCAGCGCGAAGGCCGGTGCGCTCTCGAAGGCCCCCGTGGACGGCGCGACCCCCGCCCGGGCGCGCAAGCCCGTTCGGCGCCAGGCGTCCTGACGGGCGGCTGCGGTCCTTGGACAATCTGCTCATCGCCGCGGCGCTCGGGATCATCCAGGGGCTCACCGAGTTTCTGCCGGTCTCGAGCTCCGCGCACCTGATCCTCGCGCGCGCCTTCTTCGGATGGGACGGCGATCGATTCGGGCTGCCCTTCGACGTGGCGCTGCATGCCGGCACGCTGGTCGCCGTGCTCGCCTACTTCCGCAACGACGTGCGCGACATGATCGTCGCGGCTCCCGGCGCGCTGACGGCCCGGTCGGGCGCGGGCCAGCTCGCGCGGCTCATCGTGATCGGTACGGTGCCGGTGGTGATCGTGGGGCTGATCTTCGCGGACTGGCTGGAGGCGCACCTGCGCACCCCGGCCGTGATCGCGGCGACGCTGACGATTGGCGGGATCGCGCTGCTCCTGGCCGAGCGCATCGGGGCGCAACGCCGCACCGAGCCGTCGCTGACGGCCACCGATGCCGTGCTGATGGGCACGGGGCAGGCGTCGGCGCTCGTGCCCGGGATGTCGCGCGCCGGCAGCACCATCGCGGTCGGGATGTTCCTGGGCCTGACGCGGGAGGCGGCGGCGCGCTTCTCCTTCCTGCTCGGCATCCCCGCGATCGCGGGGGCCGCTGCCAAAGAAGGGCTACACCTCTTCGGCGAAGGACTCTCCCGGGAGGACATGCTGCTCTTTGCCGTCGGCATGGCGACATCGGCCGTCGTGGGCTACATCACCATCAAGTACTTCCTGCGCTTCCTCGCCGGCCACCGGCTCGACCTGTTTGCGTACTACCGCCTGGCGCTCGCGGCCGTGACGGTCGTGTGGCTCGTGCGATGATGGCGCCCGCCTGCGTTCCGGGGGAGTAGGCCGACATGCAGTGGCTGCGGCGCAGCTTCATCGCCGGGTTCTTCGTGACCGTCCCGCTGGTCATCAGCGTGGCGGCGTTCGTCTGGATCTTCCGCCTGATCGACGGCTTCGTCGCGCCGTTCTACGCCGCGTCCCTCAATCGCACCGTGCCGGGCCTCGGCATCCTGACGACGGCGCTGCTCGTGCTGCTGGTGGGCGCGGTGGCGACCAACGTGATCGGCAAGCGGCTGCTGCAGAAGACGGAGGGCTACCTGCTGATGGTGCCGGTGTTCCGCACCATCTACGCGCCCGTGAAGCAGCTGATCGTGGCCTTCTCGCCCGACAACGAATACGGCTTCAAGCGCGTTGTCCTGGTCGAGCAGCCGGGGCAGGGGTTCGTGCTCGGGTTCCTCACGAAGGAGTTCACGGTGGACCGCGGCCATGGCCCGGAGCCGCTCGTGGCGGTCTACGTGCCCACCAATCACCTGTATCTTGGCGACGTGATCGTGTGCGCGCGGGAGAAAGCGTCGTTCCCCGACATCACCGTGGAGCAGGGCATCCGGATCTTCCTGACCGGCGGGATGGCGCTGTCGAGCCGCGTGCGGATGCGGCGCGGCGACGACCGCGTGGGAGAGTTCCGCGTCTGACAGGACCTTTGGGTGTTTCGTGGTACGATTCGAAACTTTTGCCCGTCTCCGCCGGAGACGAGGCGCGGGTAGGGCGCTCGCCGGAGCGCTGAGGAGAGACATGGCTGGAACGAGCTGTCGATTCACGGGCCGTTGGACCGTGCTGGCGATTCTGCTCCTGTTGACCGTTTTCGCCGGGGCCGCGGCCGCGCAGCCGCCGGAGCCCGCTGTGGCCGCACACGCCGGCGGCGAGGCGAACCTGGTGCTCCCCGATCTCGGCCAGGTGTCCTTTCAGGGGATCAACGGCCGCACGCTCCTGATGGGAGGCCTCGGCGTCTGCGTGCTCGGCCTCGTGTTCGGGCTCGTCATCTTCTATCAGTTGAAGAACCTGCCCGTGCACCACTCGATGCTCGAGATCTCCGAGCTGATCTACGAGACCTGCAAGACCTATCTGATCACCCAGGGCAAGTTCATCCTCATCCTCGAGTTGTTCATCGGGGTGATCATGGTCTTCTACTTCGGCGCGCTCCAGCACTTCGCGCCCGTGAAGGTCGCCATCATCCTCCTGTTCAGCCTCATCGGCATCGCCGGCAGCTACGGCGTGGCGTGGTTCGGCATCCGGGTGAACACCTTCGCCAACTCGCGCGCGGCGTTCGCGGGCCTCGCCGGCAAACCGTACCCGATCTACGCGATTCCGCTCAGCGCCGGCATGAGCATCGGCATGCTCCTCATCAGTGTGGAGCTGTTCATCATGCTCTGCATCCTCCTGTTCATCCCGGGGGACTACGCGGGGGCCTGCTTCATCGGCTTTGCCATCGGCGAATCGCTCGGCGCGGCGGCGCTCCGGATCGCCGGCGGCATCTTCACGAAGATTGCCGACATCGGCGCCGACCTGATGAAGATCGTCTTCAACATCAAGGAAGACGATGCGCGCAACCCGGGCGTGATCGCGGACTGCACGGGCGACAACGCGGGCGATTCGGTCGGCCCGAGCGCCGACGGGTTCGAGACCTACGGCGTCACGGGCGTGGCGCTGATCTCCTTCATCCTCGTCGCCGTCACCGATCCCGTCATCCAGGTGCAGCTGCTCGTCTGGATCTTCGTCATGCGCGTGACGGGCGTGATTGCGAGCGGCGTGTCCTACCTCCTCAACGCCGCCTGGGCGCGCGGGAAGTATGCCGGCGCCGACCAGATGAACTTCGAGACGCCCCTCACGACCCTCGTGTGGCTGACGTCGCTCGTGTCGGTGGCGCTCACGTATGTGGTGTCGTACTTCCTGATTCCGGCGCTCGGCGGCGACCCGACGCTCTGGTGGAAGCTCTCGACGGTGATCACGTGCGGCACGCTCGCCGGCGCCATTATTCCGGAGCTCGTCAAGGTCTTCACCTCCACCGAGTCGGCGCACGTGCGCGAGGTCGTGATCTCCTCGCGCGAAGGGGGCGCCTCGCTGAATGTGCTGTCGGGCCTCGTCGCGGGCAATTTCAGCGCGTACTGGCTCGGGATGGTGATCGTCGCGCTGATGGCCATCGCCTACGGGGTGAGCACCCTGGGGCTGGGGGCGCTGATGATCGCTCCCGCGGTCTTCGCCTTCGGCCTCGTGGCGTTCGGCTTCCTGGGCATGGGCCCGGTGACGATCGCCGTCGATTCCTACGGCCCGGTCACGGACAACGCGCAGTCGGTCTTCGAGCTGTCCACGATCGAGTCGATTCCGAACATCCGGCAGGAGCTCAAGAAGGATTACGGCTTCGACGTGAACTTCGAGCGGGCCAAGCACCTGCTCGAGGAGAACGACGGCGCCGGCAACACCTTCAAGGCCACCGCCAAGCCGGTGCTCATCGGGACGGCCGTGGTCGGCTCCACGACCATGATTTTCTCGATCATCGTCGTGCTCACGCACCGGCTGCAGCCGGAGCTGCTCCAGTATCTGTCAATCCTGCATCCCCCCTTCCTGCTCGGGCTCATCACCGGCGGCGCGATGATCTTCTGGTTCGCCGGGGCGTCGATGCAGGCCGTGACGACGGGCGCCTACCGGGCGGTGGAGTTCATCAAGGCGAACATCAAGCTGGACGGGGTGATCGAGAAGGCGTCCGTGGCCGACAGCAAGAAGGTGGTGGAGATCTGCACCCAGTATGCGCAGAAGGGGATGTTCAATATCTTCCTGGCGGTGTTCTTTGCCACCCTGGGGTTTGCCTTCCTCGAGCCGTATTTCTTCATCGGCTACCTGGTGTCGATCGCGCTCTTCGGGCTGTTCCAGGCCATCTTCATGGCCAACGCTGGCGGCGCGTGGGACAACGCAAAGAAGATTGTGGAAGTGGAACTGAAGGAAAAGGGCACTCCGCTGCACGCGGCGACCGTTGTCGGGGACACCGTCGGCGACCCGTTCAAGGACACGTCGTCGGTCGCCATGAATCCGGTCATAAAATTCACGACACTGTTTGGCCTGCTTGCGGTAGAACTAGGCGTGCAGCTTGCAGAACAGTACGGGGCGCTGATGAGTCACGTGCTTGCGGGTGTGTTCATCGCCGGGTCCGCGTTCTTCGTGTGGCGCTCCTTTTACGGGATGCGCATCCAGGCGCCGGCGCACCGGCCCTGACGCCGGCCGGTCCCGCCCGGGCGAACGGGCGGACTGGCCATTTTCGGAATCGCGGTGTCTAAGGAAGCGGTTGCTTCGTTGACACTGGTTTTTGGCTCTGACTATAATTCGCGGTCTTGCGCCGCCAACGACAGAGCCAGGAGGACTGAGCCGTGCCCCGTGACATGTTCGGCGATGTCGTGAACCCGTCGATCAAACTGGGGTCGCAGAAGTGGTACACCGTACCGCTCTCGATTCTGGCCCACGTCGTCCTGTTCGCGGCCGTGATCATCATTCCGCTGATGGCGGCGGACGTGCTGCCGACGCCCCCGACGATGATGGCGTTTGTCGGGGCGCCGCCCCCCCCCCCCCCGCCGCCGCCGCCGCCCCCGGCAGCGGCGGCGCCGCCCAAGACTGCTCCGACCCCGGTGTCGAACCCGAACGCCGCCCCGGTCGAAGCGCCGAAGAACATCGTGCCGGAGGCGCCGAGTGCGCCGGTCGGCATCGGTGTGCCGGGAGGCGTCGAAGGGGGCGTTCCCGGAGGCCAGATCGGCGGCGTCCTGGGCGGGCTGCCCGACGTGCCCCCTCCGCCCCCCCCGCCGTCCGCTCCGGTCCGCGTCGGCGGCAACATCAAGACCCCGACGAAGACCAAAGACGTGCGCCCCGTCTATCCGCCCATCGCGCAGTCCGCGCGCGTGTCGGGCGTGGTCATCATCGAGGCGACGATTGGCGCCGATGGCCGGGTGAAGGACGCCAAAGTGCTCCGCACGATCCCCCTGCTGGATCAGGCCGCGCTCGACGCGGTCAAGCAGTGGCAGTTCACGCCGACACTGCTGAACGGCGTGCCGGTGCCGGTCATCATGACCGTCACGGTGAATTTCACGCTGCAGTAACCGTTTTCCTGAAACCGCTGATTAATTTCTGACCGGAGGAGTGGCGCAATGGATTTGATGCACATGTGGTCGCAGATGGGATGGGTGGCAAAGGCCATCGGAGTCATCCTCATTTTCATGTCGATGATTTCGTTTGGTGTGGCCATCGAGCGGATTTACACCTTCACGCAGGCGCAGAAGCAGTCGAAGCTGTACGCCCCGCAGGTCGCCAAGCACCTGAAGGACGGCCGCCTGAAGGATGCCATCGCGCTGTCGTCCTCGAAGGCGTTCCGCTACAGCCATCTGGCCAAGGTCGTGCTGGCCGGGTTGCAGGAGTATCAGTTCCAGCAGGAGAGCGGCTCGAACCTCAGCCGTGAGGACCTGGTGGACACCGTCCGCCGCGCCATCCAGCGCGCCTCGGCGCTGACGGCCAACGACCTCAAGAAGGGGGTCGCCGCGCTCGCCACCATCGGCGCCACGGCGCCCTTCGTCGGGCTGCTCGGCACGGTCGTCGGCATCATCACCGCCTTCCAGGGCATCGCGTCCACCGGCTCGGGCGGTCTTGGCGCGGTGTCGGCCGGTATTTCCGAGGCGCTCGTCGAGACCGCGCTCGGACTCGTCGTCGCGATCCCGGCCGTGTGGTTCTATAATTACCTGACCGGCCGCATCGAGTATTTCAACGTCGAAATGGACAACTCGTCCTCCGAACTGCTCGACTATTTCATCAAGAAGACCGCGTAGCCGTTCGCTCGATCGCGTAGCCGTTAGCTCGATGATGTGCGGGGTTCTGGTCGCGTCCGCCGGGCGGCCGATCGGGATCCCTCACCTCGACCACGAAGAACCGCAGGCAGGAGTTTCCCATGTCGATGGATACGGGCGGCAAACAGGGTGGTCTCAATTCCAACATCAACGTGACGCCGCTCGTTGACGTCATGCTGGTGCTGCTGATCATCATGATGCTGATCGCCCCCATGCTTCAGAAGGGGGTCAACGTGAAGCTCCCGGTGGCTGGGAACACGACCGACAAGCCAGACACGCAGACCCAGACCGTCGTCGCCATCGATTCGGCGAACCAGTTCTGGGTCAACGGGCTCCAGGTCGACAAGGGGGGCTTCGCCGACAAGGTGAAGTCCGTCCTCGAAGACAAGACCGAGAAGGTCGTCCTCATCAAGGGTGACCAGGACGCGCTCTACAGCGCGATCATGCAGGCGATGGACGACCTCCGCAAGGCGAACATCGAGGACATCGGCCTGATTACCGAGAAAAAGGAAACGAAAACCCCGGTGGGAGGCAAGTAGTCATGGCGCACGCCCACAATCACTTCGGCGCCGAACGGGTCGTCCGCGGCGAAACCCCGCACGCGAGTGCGGACATGAACGTCACGCCGCTCATCGACGTGCTGCTCGTGCTCCTGATCATCTTCATGGCCGCCCTGCCGCTCACGCAGAAGGGGGTCGACATCAACCTCCCGCTCGAGACCAAGGCGCCGACCGAAGCCGTCGAGAACACCCAGGTGATGCTCGAGTACACGGCTGACCGGCAGATCTCGATCAATCACCAGCCGGTCACCCTGCCGGAGCTCGAAGGCCGGCTGCGGGACATCTTCGAGACCCGCAAGGAGAAGACAATGTTCATCGCCGGCGACGGGTCGCTGCGCTACGGAGACATCGTCGCCGTCATCGACGCAGCCAAGGGCGCGGGCATCACCAAGGTCGGCATCGTGACCGAGGAGATGCGGCGCGGCGGTGCCGCGGCTCCGACGCCCACCGGCGGCAACTGACGCCAGACCCGTCGGCGCACCCGAAGGCGCTCGACCGACGAACACAGCAAGGGCGGACCCGCAAGGGCCCGCCCTTGTGCTTTGTACGCCTGTAGCGCCAGGCGGCTGCACCAAACGGCGGCTGTATAGAAAGAAGGCCGTCCGCGCGGTTGGCGGACGGCCTTTGATGGGTGAGAGTGCGCCGCGAGAGGGGCTTACGTGGCGCCCGTCTTCTTGCGGAGCTCGATGGCCTGCTTCTGGAGCTTGCCGGCCTCGTCCAGGAGCTGCAGCTGCCTGGCGCGGTCCTTCTCGACCAGCGCCTGCTGGCGGAGGAGGAGGCCCTTGTAGATGAGGGCGTCCACGTAGCTGGGATTGAGCTGGATGGCCTTGTTCACGTTCTCGAGGCCCTGCGTGATGTAGTCCATCTTCTGGGCGTCTGTCAGCCGGTGATCCTTCGAGGACTTTTCCCAGTAGTACGTGGCGACCAACTGATAGCCCTGGGGATTGTCCGGGGCGAGGGAGGCGGCCTTGTTGAGCGCCTCGATCGTCTTGGGGAAATCTCCCTGGCCGTTGTAAAAGGCGGCGAGTGTCGTGTAGACGCCCGGGTCGTTCGGCTTGGCGTCACGGGCCTTGAGCAGCTGCTGCTCTGCCTCCTCGTATCGGCCGCTGGTCTCGTAAATTTTCGACAGCGCGAAGTAATTGGTCGGCTCGTTCGGCTCCACCTCGATCATCTTCTGGACAATCGGCTCGGCCTTCGTGGGGTCG
>JANPJN010000603.1:0-7671 GCA_031425515.1 Acidobacteriota bacterium
CCAGCGGGGATCGCTGCTGGCCAGGATCAGGAAACTGCCCGAAGCCAGGGAGCAACTGGAGCGATCGCTGGCAATGTCACGCGCAGCGTCCAGCGAGTACCAGGCGATCAGAACGTCCTTGCAACTCAGCAACGTGTACTACGCCACGGGCGACAGCACCCGCGCCAAGACGATCGCGGGTGACGCCGTCAAGGCCGCGCAACGGCTCAACAGCCGGACCCTCGCGACCAACGGCCTGATCGACCTCGCGTATACGCTGCTGGCGCGGGGTGAGTTCGCCGACACGCGCGCGTACTTGCTCCAGGCTCTCGATCTGGCCCGCCAGGACAAGTCGCCTCGACTGGAAGCACGGGCCCGCCTCGCCCTTGGCAGCCTGAGCACCCAGGAGGGCGACTTCGACGAGGCCGTGTCTCATCTCGAGTCGGCGCTGAAGTTCTACCAGCCGGCGGGCTACCGCACGGAGACATCCAACGCCTTGATCCTGCTGGGGCGGGCGCACCGCGACAAAGGCGAATACGCGGTTGCCATGAAAGCCTTTGCCGAGCAGCTGGAACTGGCGAAGCAGTCAGGCGACCCGGCGCGATTGGCGGCGACTCACTCCAGCATAGGCGTGCTTCTCGGAGACAACCAGGAGCTGTACCCCGAGGCCCTCCCGTATTTCGACGCGAGTTATCGGGTCAACACGTCGCTGGGCGCACGCGTCAGCATGGGATGGGATCAGGTCAATCGCGCGGCGTCGCTGTCGGCACTGGGGAGGTACGACGAAGCCAGGGCCGCGCTCGACGAAGCTCGAGCCATCGCCGCGGGGCCCGACGCGGGATTCAGGTCCCAGCTCGCCTACGTGGAGGTGATCGGCGCGCAGATGGCGCTCAGCCTGGGCGACCGCGTGGAAGCCAGGGCCCGAGCGAGCGCGGCGCTCACCCTGGCTGAACGCGATTACAAGGACACCGCACTCCAGGCCAGGCAGACACTCGCGCTCACCGAGGCGATGTCCGGCGCGCCGAAAAAGGCGGTCGCGCTTGTCGAGCAGGCGGTGGCCGCGGCCAGGGAGCTGAAACTCCCCCGGCTCCTGTCAACAGCGCTGCTCGCCTCGAGCGAAGTGCGCATAGCCGGCGGAGACGCACGGGGCGCGCTTGCCGACGCGCAGGCGGCACAGAAGGTGTTCGCTGCGGCGGCACAACTGGAATCGGAGTGGCGCGCGTGGCTGGTGTCGGCCAGGTCCATGCGGCTTGAAGGCAAGAGCGCGATTGCCTACGATTACGCCGTCCGGTCCGAAGCTGGTCGAGCCGCTCTCCAGGCGCGCTGGGGCGACGAGCACTACCGTGGGTACGAGCGGCGGCCTGACATTCAAGTCCGCTTGAAGCAGCTCGGGCAACTGCTGGGCGCAAAGAAGATCGTTCAACACACAGAAGGAGGCTGAAGATGGGCAAAGAAGGCGATCCGGGCGGCGGTCAGGGCGGCGGCGGAAAGAAGAAACCCGGCAAGAAAGCGACGAAGAAGAAGTGGCGCGATGACGGTGGCCCGGACCTGACGGAAGACCATGGCTGAAGTCGAACTCGGCAAGAGGCTGGAACTGCTGGAGATCGCCGGGGCACGCCACGCCCGGCGATCAGAGAGGGACCTTCGCACCTTCCTCAGTTCGACTGCACGCAGGGCGGGGCTCTCCAGGCAGGAGCGTCTCCGCATCGTCGAACAGGCGCTGCTGCTGATGGAGATGAACTATGTCCATCTGCCGATGAAGCGCGCCATCCACGCAATCGATCCCATCCAGCAGCTCAAACTCCTCAGGTTCCAGCTCGCCGAGTGGAATGTCGGGCTCGAGAGCACTATCGACTTTCACCGCCGCCTGCTGTCGATCTTCGGGTCCACGCGCGACCTGCACACGCTCTACCTGCTGCCCGAACCGTACAGGGACTGCACGGCGTATCTGCCATTCCTCATCGAACAGTGTTTCGAACGGGGCACTGAACGATTCATCGTGACGCGGACGGCGGTCAGAGAAGACGCGCCGACAGGTTCGGATCCCGGTGGAGAGGCCAGGTTCGAGCGTGGAGTCGAGGTGCTCGCGTGGAACGGCGTCCCGATTGTGAGGGCCATCGAAATCAATGGCGAGTCGCAGGCCGGCAGCAACCCCGACGCGCGGTTCGCGCGAGGGCTCGACAACCTGACCATCCGGCCACTCAACAGCACGTTGCCCCCGGATGAACTGTGGGTGGACATCCTGTACCGCGCGAAGAATGGCGTGGTCGCGTGCCATCGGGCGTACTGGCTGATTCACCAGACCGGTGACACCGGAGAGTCGTCCACTCCGCACAGCAAGAAGCGGTCGGCGTTGGACTTGAAGAGGACGCGCATCCTTGAAGTCAAGAAGGAGCTGTACCCGCGCGACGACTCCGCCACGGTCGGGTCGATCAAGGACGTGCTGTACGCGTTGAAGAAGACGGTGAACGGCCAGACGCTGGGCTACATCCGGCTCTTCAGCTTCGACGTGGCCGATGCGAGGCAGTTCCTGAAAGCGTTCACCACCCTCATCACGAAGGACGGCTTCCCGCAGGACGGCCTCATCCTGGATGTGCGCGGCAATCCCGGTGGCAACATCCGCGCGGCAGAATCGCTGCTGCAGCTGTTCACTCCCAATACCATCGAACCGGAGTCGTTCGAGTTCCTCAACACGCCGCTGAATTTCCAGATCTGCAAGTCCGCTCCGGACGACTGGGATCTGAAACGCTGGGTGCCCTCGATCGGGGACTCGGTGATGACGGGGGCGACCTACTCGGCAGGATTTCCGCTCACCCGTGAAGCGTTGTGCAACGGCATCGGTCAGGTCTACTACGGTCCGGTCGTGCTGATCACCGACGCGCTGTCGTACAGCGCGACAGACATCTTCGCCGCCGGTTTCCAGGACAATGAAGTGGGATCGGTACTCGGCACGAGCGGCAACACCGGCGCGGGGGGAGCGAACTTCTGGTCGCTGGACGATCTCGTACGGGCGCATAAGGCGGATCCCACGTCGCCGTTCAAGACACTGCCGAAGGGAGCCGAGATGATCGTGGCCATGCGCCGCAGTATCCGGGTCGGTCTGCGGGCAGGTTCGCCGCTCGAGGAGTTCGGTGTCTCGCCGGACGTGCTGCATCTCATGACGAGGCGCGACCTTCTGAACGAGAACGTCGATCTCCTGGCCCGTGCCGCACGACTCATCGGGCGACAGCCGTCGTTCAAACTGTCGCTCGAGCCGGTGAGCGCCTCACGCGGCCGCGGCGTTGTCGTCAGCGCCGCGTCGAAAGTTCCATCCTCGAAGGCGCGCCGCGGAATCTGCCGCCTGGACATCTACGTGGATGGGCGGCCCCTGCGCTCCATCGACGCTGAGGACGGTGCGGTGCCGCCGACGCAGGTGGCGATCGGCCGTGGCGGCCGGACCCGTACGGCCGTCGAAGCGCAGGCGTGGGATCACGCGGGAAGGCTTGTCGCCGTGGGTCGGACGAGCCTCCGATAACGGCCTGGCTCAGACCTGCGCCGCGCGAGCGCCATAGCGTAGGCGGCGGGGGTTACGCCGCGCGCGCCCAGCGAACGAGCGTTGCGACATTGGGCGGCTTCCCGTGCATCAGGAGGCCGATCTTGAAGACCTTTCCGGCAAACCAGACGGCCGCACCGGCAGCCAGCAGGCCGAGCAGCATGGTCAGCAAGACCTGCCACGCGGGCGGCGGCGTGCCCGACGCGAGACGCGAGAGCATCACGAAGGCGTTGACCGGAGGGATGAAGCTGAGGACGACGGCGAACGTGGAATTGGGTGCTCGCGCGATCATCGGCGCCAGGATGTAAGGGGCGACCAGCAGGAGCATCACGGGGCCCATCAGGGACTGGGCGTCGGCCACCTGATTCACAGCCGCGCCGATCGCCATCATGGTGGCGCCGAAGATGACGTACGTAATGAGGAAGAAGATCAGCAGATAGACGACGAGCATGGGGTTCAGCAGCCCCAGCATCGCGAACTGGAACAACGCGATCAAGCCAAGGCCGACGTAGATCGCCATCACCAGCAGGCCGACGCCGAGCTGCCCCAGCAGCTTTCCCGCCATCAACTCGAATGGCGAGACGGCCGCAAGCAGCACGTCAACCACTCGGCTGGATTTCTCTTCGATTGTTGACGTCATCAGCGTCTGGCCGCCAATCATCACGCCGATGAACAGCAGGACGCCCAGGAGGAATGGCAGCGCGCGATCGAACCCGCGCTGCGCCTGCTGTTCGCCGTCTGCGGCCACGATCACGGATGCCGGTTTCGCCACGCGCATCGTCGCCTCGATCTGCGCCACGTCCAGCTGGCTGGCCCGCAGACGTGCCGTGGTGAGGGCCTGAGCGAGCGCCTCGTTGAGCACGTTCTCCGTCGCGTTGTCCAGGGTGGGCGACACGTAGAGATCGTACGATCCGTACTCGGTGCCCGCGCCGGCGCGGACGACGGCGTCTGGATGCATCACCACGAGCGCGAGGTGATGCTCGCCGTTCGTGTTCCTGCCGAGCCATTCTTTCTCGTGCTGGACGTTGGCGCTGGCCGGCCGTTCGACCAACTGGAGGGCGGGCAGTTGGCCGACGGCAGCCTGGAGGGTCTGATTCGACGCAACCGCCTGTGCCGCTCCGGGCATGCTGGCGCGCAGGGCCCGCTGTGCGTTCGCGCGTCGCCGGGCGGCGAAGGTTTCCGGGTCGAGGGCCATGCGCAGCTCGGCGGTCACGCGCGTCGTCTGGTCGATGACGGCCACATCTCCGCGGATCTGCGGCGATCTGGCATTCATGATCCGGGGGGCGCCGAGCATCACCATCACGAAGAGCAGGGGCATGATGAGCAGCCCGAACAGGAACCCCTTGCTGCCGACCGTCGTCACGAACTCGCGGATGGCGATGAGCCCGATCTTTTTCATATGCGCTCCGAGCCGAGCCCCTGGAGATCCGCGCGAAGCGCCTCGTCGCCTTCCGCGGCTCCTCCGGTCACCAGCCTGATGAAGACGTCCTCGAGCCGGACGCGCGCCAGTTCGATGCGGGCCGGCGCGACCGCCGCGGCGACCTGACGAATGGCCGCTGCGGGGTCCGTCCCCGCAATCAGGCGAATCTCGCAGCCATGTGCCGTGATGTCCACGCGCTCGACGCCCGGGGTGCCCCGCAGGAGGGCAAGGTCGCTGGACGGATCCAGCGGCTCGAGCCGGACGGTGCGCGGGTCGTAGCGGTGCCGGAGCCCGGCCATTGGCTCGTCCAGCACCTTGTGCCCCTTGTGCAGCATCACGATGTGCTGACACAGCTCTTCGGCGTGCGCCATGATGTGCGTCGAGAACAGGATCGTCGCGCCGCGGCGGTGCTCTTCCGCGACGAGGTTCTTCAGGAGCCGCACGCTCACCGGATCCAGGCCGCTGAATGGTTCGTCGAGAATCAGCAGGTCCGGTTCGTTGATGATCGCGGCGACCACCTGCACGCGCTGGAGCATGCCCTTGGACAGGTCCTCGCATTTCTGCGTTTCGGCACCGGCGAGATCCAGCCGCTCCAGCAGGCGCGAGGCACGCGCCGATGCCTGTTTCGCAGCCACGCCTTTCAGCTGCCCCATATACGAGCAGAACGCGCCCACGCGCATCTTGCGGTACACGCCGCGCTCTTCCGGGAGGTAGCCGATGCGGTCCTTGGCGTCGAGGGC
Organism: Acidobacteriota bacterium; assembly: GCA_031425515.1. Classification (GTDB taxonomy): domain Bacteria; phylum Acidobacteriota; class Vicinamibacteria; order Vicinamibacterales; family 2-12-FULL-66-21; genus JALZOC01. The sequence continues at coordinate 5,672 of JANPJN010000603.1, forward strand.
CGATGCCCGCCCCAGCACGGAGAGCGTGCCCGAGTCAGGAAACAGGATCGACATGATCATCCGGATGGCCGTGGTCTTGCCCGCTCCGCTCGGGCCGATCACGCCGTACAGGGCGCCGCGCGGGACGACCAGATTGAGGTCGTCAACCGCCCGGGTGTCGCCAAACGCCTTGCTGACCCCCTTCAATTCGAGCGCGGGCTGCACGAGTCCCTCCCATCGTGGATGTGATCCCGGGATCATGGCACACGTGAGGATACGCCCTGCGTACCTTTCCACGAGCGCGTGAAGCGGAGACCGCGGATGCGTCCGCGGCGAGGCAGATTCCCGGAGCGGACCTTGCTTGACCTGAAGCGGAGGGGCACTGGCGCCCCGTGAACTGGAGTGTGGTGATGAGAGGCAGAGTGAAGACGGGCGCGATGGTAGGGCTGAGCCTCGTGGGGCTGGCGCTCGGACGCGCCGACCACGTGACGGCACAGGCCGGGGCCAAGCCCGATCAGGATATGCAGCGCGTGCTCGACCAGTTGGGGTCGCTCGGCGGGAAACCCCTCGAGACGCTCACCCCTGCTGAGGCGCGCAAGCAGCCGACGCCGGCGGACGCCGTTCTGGCGCTCCTGAAACAGCAGGGCAAGCCCACGACGCCGCAGCCGGTCGGCAAGGTCGAGGACCGGATGATCCAGGGCGCTGCCGGGCAGATTCCCGCGAAAGTGTACTGGCCCAGCGGGACGGGCCCCTTCCCCGTGCTCGTGTACTTTCACGGCGGCGGCTGGGTCATCGGCAGTCCGCAGGTCTACGACGCGACCCCGCGCGCCATCGTCAACCTCGTCAATTGCGTCGTGGTCTCGGTGGACTACCGGCTGAGCCCCGAGCATAAATTCCCCGCGGCGCACGAAGACGCCTTCGCCGCCTACCAGTGGGTGTTGAAGAACGCATCGAGCATCAATGGCAACGCCGCGAAGGTCGCGGTGGGCGGCGAGAGCGCCGGCGGCAACCTGGCCGTCGCAGTGGCGATGATGGCGAGAGACCGCAAGGCTGCCATGCCAAAGCACATGATGGTCGTGTATCCGATCGCCGGCACCGACACGAACACCGAGTCGTACCGCGAGCAGGCCGCCGCGAAGCCGCTGAACAAGCCGATGATGGCGTGGTTCTTTTCGCACTATTTCACGTCCCCGGCGGACGCAAAGGACCCGCGCATCGCGCTCGTCAGCGCGGACCTGAAGGGGCTCCCGCCCGCGACGGTCATCACCGCGCAGATCGATCCGTTGCGCTCCGAAGGACAGATGCTGGCCGACCGGCTGAAGGCCGCGGGTGTGGCGGTGGACGCGAAGAACTACGACGGCGTGACGCACGAGTTCTTCGGGATGAGCGCGGTGGTCGCCAAGGCGAAGCAGGCCCAGCAGCAGGCAGCGGAAGGGCTGAAGACGGGATTCTCCCGCTGACAATTCGTGCGCGGGTCACGTCAGAAAGAAAGCTAACTCGGCCGTAGCGATCGCATCCGTCCGACGTCCAGGAAACGTATAGACTGCAACCGAGCATGGCCGGCTGGCGGCGGCACTCCGCCACCCCAACCGGCGCTCGAGAGACTCAAGAGGAGAGACACCATGAAGAACACGATGTACGCCACGCTCGCCGCCCTGCTGTGTACGACCGCCCTGTCAGCGCAGGCCCCCGCTGGCAGCGCCACCGCACCGGGTCAGATGGACACGGCGAAGATGGAGAAGGGCAAGATGGCCGACGCTCCCATGACGGTCACGGGCTGCGTCGCGCAGGGTGCCGACATGGATCACTTCACGCTGACGAACGCGATGATGTCGAACATGGCCAAGATGGATTCGGGCGCCGCGATGAAGCCTGACGCCGCGAAGCCCGCTGACGCAGCGGCGGCCGCGGCCCCCACGACGCCGCAAGGGCTCCCCGCGATGCCAGGGATGCCCGGAATGAATCCGACGCCGGGGATGCCTGCAATGGGCGCGATGCCCGGCGCGATGCCGGGGATGCCG